>JAGADS010000023.1 GCA_017613485.1 Treponema sp. | reverse complement strand
CATTAAATGCTTTAAAACAAATCGATTTCTCAGAATATTCAAGCAAAAAGAATTTAACCATTTCGAACAGGCAGTTTTTATGCAATAAAAATCAAATTTGCCTCGAAAAGGTTTTAAAAAGCCTATAATGCGGAAGCCCTGGATTGAATTGTGCAGGACTGCTGAATTACTTGACTAAAAGGCTTAAAATTGATAGATTTATTTACCCCTTGGAGCTGCGTATGTGGCTCCCATATTATGTCCATAAGGAGAAACGTACAAATGAGAAAGTATGAACTTATGACTATCTATCCCGTAGAGGATGATAAGTACAAGGCCGGAATTGAGACACTCCGTGCAGATCTGGCAAAATTCGGTGCAGAAATCGAAAAGGAAGAACCCTTCGGTGACCGCGACCTTACCTATGTGGTAAAGAAGCAGAAGAGGGGACGCTTTGTTCTCTTGAACATCAAGGCAAATCCTTCAAAGATTACTGAACTTGACGCTCAGTTCAAATTCAACACAAATCTCTTGAAGTATCTTTTTGTCGTTGTAGAAGAAAAGAACGCATAAAATAATTCCGCATTCTATTTATAAAAGGAGGTTTGTATGAGCAGTGATTTAAACAGTGTAATCCTGATAGGACGTCTTACACGTGATGCCGAGCTCAGTTATCTGTCATCTGGTTCTCCAGTGGCAAAAATGAGTATTGCCGTAAACCGCAACCGTAAGGAAGGCGAGCAGTGGATAAGTGAGGCAAATTTCTTTGACATTTCACTGTTTGGCAAGCAGGCAGAATCTCTCAAGCAATATCTCCTTAAAGGTAAACAGATAGCGGTGCAGGGATCCTTAAAACAGGACCGCTGGGAAAAAGACGGTCAGAAATTCAGCAAAGTGAATATCATAGCCAATTCAGTTGAACTGCTTGGAGGCCGCTCTGATGGTGGAAGTTTTGGAGGAGGATCTGCTCCTCAGTCACAGGCTTCCGGGGGGTATCAGATGCGTCCTAATTACGGTCAGTCAGCAGGTCAGGCTCAGGGCTCTTATGGGGCTCCAGATGCCGGAGATTCATTTGGCGGTGACGGAATCGATTTCCCGGAGGATATCCCGTTCTAAAATATTAACCTGTAAAACAGGAAAGGAGAAACATTATGTCTGACGAATTAAACGTAGAATTGAAAGATGAGGATGTAAATACAGAGCAGCTTGAGGCACAGGGTCGTGAGGACGAAAGCCGTGCAGGCCGCAAGGGTAAGGCATTCTTCCACAAAAAGGTTTGCCGCTTCTGTGCAAACAAGGCAAAGATTGATTACAAGGATGCAGACGGACTTCGCCGCTACACAACAGAGCGCGGTAAGATTCTTCCACGCCGCATCACAGGGACATGCTCAAAGCATCAGAAAGAGCTTGCAGTAGCAATCAAGCGTGCCCGCTCAATCTGCTTGTTGCCCTACGTGACGGAGTAAGTACGTTACAGAGTAAGTCCGTTACGGAGTAAAAAAACAGTCAAATTAAAAGGCTTACGATCCAACTCCTGGTAACGTGGCCTTAAACTTAAACTACAAGAGGAGCTTGTTATGAAAGTAATTTTAAATGATGATGTAAAACATCTTGGTGAAATGGGCGACGTAAAGAATGTTGCCAACGGTTATGCAAGGAACTATCTTTTCCCGCGCATGCTCGCAGTTCCATACAACGATGAGACTGTAGCTTACTTTGAGGGAAAAAAGGCAGAGATTGAAGAGCGCAAGGCTAAGAAACGCGCAGACAGCCTGACACTCAAGGAAAAACTTGAGGCAATGACAGTGGAGCTTACAGTTCCTGCCGGTGCAAACGGAAAGCTGTATGGTGCGGTTACAAACCTTTCTCTTGCAGAATACTTTGCAAAGAACGGTCTTGAGATTGAACGCAAGCGCATCGAGATTCCAGGCCTTACAATCAAGAACGTAGGAAACTACACATTCAAGGTTCACCTGTATGAAGCCAATATTGCAGAAGTAAAGCTTTCTGTTCTTGCACAGATTGACAAGACTGCTGAGGCAAAGAAAGAGGGAAAACCTGCTAAGGCTGCAAAAGCAGAAAAAGCTGAGGAAGCACCTGCAAAGACAGAGGAAGCACCTGCTGAGACTTCTAGTACAACAGAGGAAGCAAAATAATTCCTGCTTAGCTTAAAAAAAAAAGAAGGCTGTCGAAGAAAAACTCCGGCAGCTTTTTTTATTGATGGTCATCGGACTTGTTCTCAAACTTGGTATAGCTTGAAATAAAGAGGACATCCACATCCCCGATAGGACCGTTCCTCTGCTTGGCTACTATAAGCTTCCTGTCCTGAACAGGATTATAATCACCTTCTTCCTCTCCATCGGCTTTTTTCCCTTTTCTGTCACCGTGAATAAAGATAACCATGTCAGCATCCTGCTCAATTGAACCGGAACCCCTAAGCTCATTCAATCCGGGCTCATTGCCTTCCGCTGAACGGGCAACCTGACACAAGACTACAATAGGGATTTCAAGCTCACGTGCAAGGTTTTTAAGTGATTTTGATATTGCGGACTGCTGCTCGAATACATGAGCGTCTTCGTTCTCGCTGGTAATAAGGCCGATATAGTCTATGAAGATGATTTTTACGTCATGGAGTGCCTTCATGCGGCGTGCCATGGTACGCAAGTCCAGAAGCTTCATGTTGGGAGTGTCGACTATGTAAAGGGGAGACTCATAGCATATTCCTGCGGCATTCTGAATTTTGGCAAAATCCTCAATGCGGAGCATACCGTTTCGTAGCCTGGTACTCTGTACCCTGGATATCTGGGATAAAAGACGCTGGCATATCTGGCTTGCAGACATCTCAAGGCTGAAAAAACCGCATGGAATTTTCTGCTCGATGGCAATATGCTGCATCATTGAAAGTGCGAGGGCTGTTTTTCCCATGGATGGTCTTGCCCCGACAATAATCATCTCACTGTTCTGGAATCCGCTTGTCATGTTGTCAAGTTTTGTTATTCCAGAAGGAATTCCAGAGTACGTGTTCTTCTGCTTGTAGCGCTTGTCTATCAGCTCTATGGCAGGAGTGATGAGGCCTCTTAGCTCCAATATGCTTGAGTTTTCGTTTGTATCCGTAAGCTTGAATATTTTCTGCTCGGCTTCCTCAAGAATTTGACGGCTTTCTTTTGTCTCATCAAAGCTGTCGGCTTTTATTTCTGATGAAATCTTGATAAGGTTCCGCCTAATGGCCTGGTCAAGGACTATGTTTGCATAATAGTCGATGTTTGCGGAGGTCGGAACCATGTCCGTCAATGAGGAGATGTATGATACTCCACCTGCTTCATCCAGCTTTCCTCTTTTGGTAAGGTCATCTATCAGAGTGAGCATGTCACCCTTAACGCTTGATTCAGACAGATGAACAAGAGAATCAAATATTACCTTGTTCCTCTGATCATAAAAATGAGATGCCCTTATGTACAGGACTACCTCGTTTACAGACTCCCAGTTAAGGAGCATTGCACCGAGTGTAGCCTGCTCAGCCTCCAGATTATGCGGAGGAATCTTATCCTTAAGATCCATAAAATCCTACTGGTTTACAGGAGAGAGTGTCTCAGTATTAAGCAGGATAACCTTGTTTGAGGAGTTTGTAGCGATTATGCCCTTGTCTGTCACTGTGATGGGGGTTGTATTCTTGACCGCAACGGAACTCTTTTGAATCAGGTTCATGTCGACGTCATATTTTGCGATATTGTATGAACTGCCTGACTTGATTACACAGTAATAATACTTGCCGTCATTGACCAGTACGGAATCCTGATACAGGGACTCCTTACTCTGAGACTTGATTTCCAGTGACTGTGAGTCAATGTAACAAAGCCTTACCGCAGCGTTTGCAGCCGTTGATTCACTGCACACTGCAACGAAGCCTACAGTCTTTGCCTTCTCTGAAACTGGAATAACTGTTCTTCCGTGTATAGCCTTAACCGGTGACTGTGAGATTATGTTTCCTGTAGTTGAGTCTATCTTTACAAGTGAGGCAAGCTGTTTCTTGTCGTCAACAATTATCATGCCGACAGCGGCATTCCTGTCCTGCTCAGCTGCAAGAGCCTGAGAGAGGAGTTTCTGCTTGTCCTTGGCAATCTCGGTGCGCTCTGTGGTTGACTCAGCAAGCTTCTTGTCTGCAACAGCCTGTGCTTTCTCTGCATTTTTCTGTGCCTGCTCGGTCTGCTGCTTCTGTTCCTCTGTCTTTTTCTGCTCTGCCTCGGCAACTTCCTGTGCTTCCTGTGCTTTTTTCTGGAGTTCCGGGTCATCAGGGTTGGCCTTTGCCTGTGCCGCTGCCTGTGCCGCATTCTCCTTTGCCTGGTCGGATGCCTTCTGCTGCTGTGCAAGCTCTCTGTTCTGCTGTGCCGCTGTCTGAGCCGCTTCCTGTGCCTTGTTTGAATAATCTGCCGCTTCCCTCTGCTTTATGTCAGCAAGGTTCTTTCTTTCGTCAACACCAAGGTCATCTTCCTCCTTTATTGAGGCGATAACTTTCTTGTCTGAGATTACAGATGTGTCTACTGCAGAAAGTGAGCTGGACATGTCAAAGAGAGGGATTACAATCTGAGTGTTTCCCGGCCAGTCGCTCCAGTTTGTGCTTAGACCGCAGTCTTCCTCTGTAAGGTTGCGTGTAACCACAGACTTGTATTTTGAGTTGAAGACAGAGAGGTTCTGTCTGTACACTGCATTGTAAACAGTTATGAACGTTGCGATTGTAGAGGCGTCGCTTGCATTGTATCCGTATGCTTCGATAAGGTAGCCTGCGATTATGCGCCTTAAGTTTGTGATGTGGTCAACCGTGGCATCCTCATTTATGATGAGAATGTCGGCATCCATCTTGCTGCCTTCGCTAGAGTCTATCGCATGAATGACTGAATATTTAGTGTTAAGTCCGTAAGCCCCTGCCTGGTTGAGGTCAATTGCAACCTGCCGTCCAAGGTTACCGCCGATATCTGTAATTGAGGCTGCTGATTCAATCAGGGCATGAGGTCCTGAATAGCTGTTGAATTCAACGGTTTCGCTTCCTGTGCTCTTTATTTCATCTTCGTTTACTGAGAGTGCAGATGCGTAAACAGCACATCCTGTCATAACGGCCATTACTACAAGCCACTTAAACTTTTTCATAGGTCCTCCACGGTTCCACGATATGCGGAAAATTATATCATATATTGCTTTTTTTGTCATCCATAAAGCCCTTTTGTAAAGACAGCAAGGCTTTCTATGTGGCTGGTCTGGGGATAAAAGTCAAGCAGATACAGGCTTTCCATCTCATATCCCGCCTTTATAAGAAATCCTGCATCCCGGGCATGGGTCGCAATATCGCAGGAAAGGCTGTTAATGCGTGGAATTGATGATGAGCAGAGCCACTTGCACACTTCCTTCTCCATGCCGCTTCTGGGGGGATCTATTACGGCAGCGTCATATCCTCCCGTGTTCTTGACGCAGGTTTCAGAATGATATTTTGCCCATGTCTCGCCGCTAAGACCGTAGCTTTCGTGCCTGTGACCTGAAAGATTGTTTTCTGCCTGAACAAGGGCATCCCTGTTGTGCTCTACTAATGTAAGGCTGTTGAATCTGTCGCTAAGAAAGACTGAGAATGTCCCGCACCCCGCGTACATGTCAAGGCATGAATTTCCTTCTATTTCTCCGGTTATCAGGGGAATGGCTTTCTCAAGCACATACATGTTCGACTGGAAAAATCCCTTTACGTCAAAGCTTATGTTTTTACCGCAAAGATTGACTGTACATGTGTTTTCGGGAACTGGAGCAGTACCTGTAAAGCGTCTGACAGGTTTCCTGTTCTTCTTTCCTTTTGTGCTTCTCTCAGGTTTTTGCTCTGGAACAGTGTTCTCTTCCCTGGCGACAATCACTTTACCGCCTGCTTTGTCACTGCCAAAAATATGGCATCTTCCTTTTGGCCTCTCAGATACAGGAACTGTCTTGAGGTATTCGTTTATTTCATCCGTTGCACAGGGGCACGAGTCAATCTGAATGATATTGTTTGATTTTTTCTGCATGAGTCCGCCGTCATGAAGCTGGAATCTTGACCTGTAACCGAAAGCAGGTCCTGATACAACCTGAATCTCCGGGGGTGTTATGCCTGCACGTAAAAAAGCATCACGCAAAATCATGGAGCGAAGTTTTTCCTGATGATCCGCACTGATATGCTGCATGTTGCATCCGCCGCAAAGACCGTAGTAGGGGCACAAAGGCTTTACCCTGTAAGGACTTGGCTCAAGTATATCAACTATCTGCGCCTCACAGTAGTCTCTCGTATCCTTCGTGATTTCCACCTTAAGTTTCTCACCGGGAATTGAATAGGGGACAAATACGGTTTTCCCGTCTATTTTTGCGATGCAGTCTCCGCCGAAGACCATTTTTTCCGTTGTAATAATTTCGGTTGACATTTTCAGCAGTATATCAGAAAATGCAGGGGAATGAAAGCATGTTAGCGAGGAGTTTAATATGAATTACGAAAAAAGTTTTATTACAGCAAGTGACGGAAAGGAAATAATGTTCCACCGCTGGACGGGAGAGAAAAATCCAAAGGCAGCTGTCGTTATAAGTCACGGAATGGCTGAGCATGTAAGCCGCTACAGTGATTTTGCAACATTCCTGGTCTCAAGGGGATTTGCGGTTTTCGGGGAGGATCACCGCGGACACGGAGAAACTGCAGTGGGAAGATACGGTTATCTTGCTGATAAAAACGGTTTTTTCAGGGTAGTAGACGACATTCATGAGGAAATTCTTTCTTTGCGTGAGGAATACCCGGAGGCTATAATATTCCTGTTTGGACACAGTTTCGGTTCATTTATCTCCCAATGCTATATTGAAAAATATGCCTCCACAATTGACGGATGCATTCTCTGCGGTACGGCAGGTCCCAGAAAAGGACTGATAGCAGCGGCTTTGTTCCTTGCCCGGATAGTCTCAGCTCTTGGTGGAAAAAAGCGCCCCTCAAAATTCCTGAACAAGCTTGCGTTCGGCTCATATAATGAAAGGATAACAGACAAAAAGACCGATTTTGACTGGCTCAGCAGGGATGAAAAGCAGGTGAACGCCTATATGGCAGACGGTGAGTGCGGTTTCCTGTGTACAAGCGGATTTTTCTGCGACATGTTCAAGGGTTTCAAGTATATACACAAGAATTCCCACCTCAAGACAATCCCGGAGTCACTTCCTGTTTTCTTTATAGCAGGAACAGCCGACCCGGTAGGCTCCTACGGTGAGACAGTGAATAATCTTGTAAATATCTACAAGAACAACGGAATCAAGGATGTTGAGTTAAAACTGTACGAGGATGCCCGCCACGAGCTCCTGAACGAGACCAACAGGGAAGAAGTCAAATCCGACATCCTTTCCTGGCTAGAGAATCATTGTTAATGTTTTCCCAGAGTTTTGATGTTTTTTCCGAACGAAAAATACGAGCTTTCGCGATACAACCATACTTTAATCAGTAATCTCAGAGTTTTGATGTTTTTTCCAAGGGAAAAATGGGAGCTATGCGACCAAAGCAATAAAGTCAGAGTTTTGATGTTTTTTCCGAAGGAAAAATACGAGCCTTCGCGATTAAATCAGTAAATTCAGAGTTTTGATGTTTTTTCCGAAGGAAAAATACGAGCCTTCGCGAGTAAATCAAAACTCTTTAGCAAGCGTCAGCTTGCGTCCTTGACTAGATTCGCTTTGAACATTAAAATGAGCCCACTGTGTTAATCAGATATTCTACTGACAGTAAGGGAAATCCTGTACAAAAGGCTGTCATATATACGAAAAATGAGCATTTAATCTCTCCAGACAGCATAGATCCTGATGCAATTTATGTCATAAGAAGGCTTAGGGAAACAGGATTTGACGCGTATCTCGTGGGTGGTGCGGTACGCGACTTGATTTTTGGACGTACTCCTAAGGATTTTGACATAGTAACCGATGCGACCCCCAGCAGGATAAAGAAAATATTCAGGAATTCCCGCATAATAGGCAAGAGATTCCGCCTTGTGCATGTTTTTTTCGGTCAGAAGATTTTTGAGGTAAGCACATTCCGCTCTATTGTGGACGGTTCAATAGGAAACGCTTTCGGCTCCATGGATGAGGATGTTCAGAGAAGGGATTTTACCCTCAACGCACTGTATTATGATCCAGTCAAGGAGCATGTCATCGATTATGTGGACGGTTTCAAGGACATAAAGAAGGGGATTGTACGGCCTGTCATTCCTCTGGACAGAATATTTGTGGAGGATCCGGTCCGAATGCTTCGTGCAGTCAAGTACGGGGCTGCGACTGGGTGCCGTCTGCCATGGAAGCTTAAAAACAAGATAAGGAAAAGCTCTTACCTTCTGTCGCCTGTTTCTCCGTCACGCCTTACCGAAGAATGGCTTAAAATCATAAACGGCGGACATGCCCACGCAATTGTGGAAGGAGCCCTTGACACTGATATATACACATATCTTCAGCCTGCAGCTACAAATATGATGCTTGAGAATAAAAAATTCCGCCAGAACTATCTGCATAGACTTGAGGAACTTGATGCGTTCAACAAAAAATCTCCCAACGAAAGGCTAGGTGAGAAGCTTTATTTTGTTCTTAAGGATTTTGTCTATGGACTTACTGACTGGAAAAGTGAGGTTGAATCAGGTACTTCTGCTTCTGAGCTGTACAAGCAGACATGGGCAAGATGCCGCAATTTCATTCTTCCGATGAATCCCCAGAGGACAGAGCTTGAATTTGCCGTAAGAAAAATACTCTCAGAGTACGGTGTCAGCTTAAAATCCCCAAGAAAAAGAAACCGCACGAAAATAGTACTTCCTCCTGAGGAATAAATCATTCAGATTTTCTTGGATTTGTTCGGGGCAGATTCAACTCCGGTCAGCTTGTCGATTATTATGCTTACTTCCTCTATCAGGATGCCGGTGTAGCGCTCTATGTTCTCGATTGTGTACTGCTGCATGTTATGGATAAGGCCTGTAAGCTGCTTGCCGAAAGGTACGTCCACCGTGATTATCAGCCTGTAGCCGTGGGAGTCAGTCTTTATCGTAAGTTTCTTTACGCGTATCTCCGGGTCAAATTCATTTACGCAGTGCAGTGCCATCTGTGAGAGGGCCGCCTCAGAAATCTCGACACGTCCCCTGTTCTTGCTGAATTCCGGTGTAACTATGGATTTTTCAGAAAGGGCATCGTTTTTCTTTACAAGCACTTTTTTCTGCTTGTTCAGGAATTCGCGGATGGACTTGTAGAAGATCTGGGGATAGCTTTTCTTTACCTCAATGGCAGGAACCGGAATTACATGTTTTCCCTCAATCTGGCGGCTCCTTATTGCTGTCTCAATCTCTTCTTTTGTTGCAATATCCTGAATCTTGATTATTTTCTCAGGCGGTGGCAGCTGAAGCCTTTCTGCAATTTTCTTTACCATGCGCTCGCTGGTTCCGAGAATGAGGATTTTCTTTATTTTATTTTTCTGCAGGACACGCGCAACCTGATCCCTGTGCTCCTTGTCATCAAAAAGGGCTGCACGAACGGCTCCCATATAGCTTTTTTCGTGCTTTGCCGATTTACCCGCAAGGATTTTGTCATCGTTAATCAAGAGTCCGTCGTCAATCAATGCATGAATGCCATATTTCTGGGCAAGAAGTTTAGCGCGGAAGCTTTTTCCAGTACCGCTTTCCCCTACAAGAGCATAAACCGTGATGTTGTGGTGCAAAAAATTCGTTAAAAAATTCATCAGTACTTTAAAGTATAATTTGTCTATCCCAATTTATCAAGTTTAAACTCAAGAATTTTTCAAAGTCCTGCGGGAGAGGGGCTTCAAGATGCTCTGGCAGTGAAACTGGATTGTCTTTGGGAAACGAGAGCCTGAATGCATGTAAAAAGAATTTCTGGCCGGT
>JAGADS010000235.1 GCA_017613485.1 Treponema sp. | reverse complement strand
ATCCAGGTTAAGATGAATGTACCCTCGTGAAAACAAGAACGTAAAGTATTCAGGATTTTCTATAAAAAAAGAAACATAGGCATTACCGAGTGCAAGTATTTTTCTTTCAATATCATCTTCCTTAACTTTATTGACGGCCTTTTCAAGATATTTGGAAAAAGAATCTGTTACATGATTTTTTATGGCTGTAATCATCTCTTCCTTGTTCTTGAAGTGAGCGTAGGGGGCTGCCATGCTTACACCACAGTTTTCTGCCAGCTTACGTAAAGACAGGTTTTCTTCACCAGAGGAATTTATCATTTTTATGCCTTGTTCAATCAGTGCATTCCTCAAATCACCATGATGATATTTATCTGACATGTTCCAGCATAGCCTCGATTACAAGTTGATTTTCCTCCCATAAAGGTGAATGGGCTGAATTGTTGAAAGTATAGAATGATTTTTCAGGTGCTTCAAGTCTCTGGTATAATTCTTTTGAAAGTGTTATCGGTGTCGTATAATCATAATATCCGCTTATGAGATAAACAGGAATTACAGCGGCTTTGTCCGGTTCAACTGAATACTGACGGTATGCACTTTTCCCAAGCAGTGATTTTCCTTTCCAATAGTTGATTTTTTCCTTGAACGTATAGCAGCTGCATCCCATCTGCTTAAAGAATATATCCTTGACATCAGAGCGCATTTCCCTTGTTGTTCCGCATCCGGCCATAAGAAGAATGTTCTCCCAGTCTTTCCCTATGCTTGAGGGCTTATTGATTTTGAATTCACCATCGTCAGAGACAGAAACGAGTTTGTTCATTTTATCAAGTGCCTTTTTGTCTCCGTTTTTTTCAAATTCATCTTTCATGAAATAATAGCCTTCCTCATATCTTCGGTTGGATTTAGGTACATCCTGTCCCATTCCGAAATAACAGTAAAAATCAGTTGAATTGTTCTGGGCAAGATAAAGTCCAAGGTTTGTTCCGCTTGAATGAGCCATGAGATAGATTTTTTCCTTGTGAAATTTTTCTTTCAGATACTCCGCAATTTCATGAGCATCGGATGCAAGACGTTCAACTGTGATTTCCTCAGGCTTGATTTTTGAATTGAACGAAAGGCCTTCTCCGTAGTAATCCCACCAGCAAACTGTAAAATAATCTGCAAGCTTGTTAGGATACTGCTGTGAATATGCCTCGTTCAGCCAGACTTCTGGAACACCCGGACCTCCAGAGATAAACAGCAGCACAGGATTGTTTTCGTCGGTTGAAGTAATGAACATCCCGTTAAGGCTTTCGTTTACTTCAATTCCAATTTTCTGAGTATCATCCAATCCTTTCGCCACCTCGACTGTTCCAATTTTTAGTGAAGCACAATCCGCCATACTCATTACTCCAAAACCAATTATTCCGCTTATAATTATTTTACTGAATTTTTTCATCTTTGTACCTCCTTAAAACTTATACATTCCGCCAATTGAAACAAAAAATCCGCCGTCATATTTATCTTTAATTTTATTATCCTGCACCCTTAATGTTTTATTTCCCTCAAAGGCATAGCCTGCACGCACTGTAAGAGCCGTTGCACTTATCTCTCCGTAAGCACAGTAATACTGATATTTAAGGGAGTTTTCAATATCTATCCTGAACTTTTTTATGTTGTTTGAAATACCGGCAGATATGTAGACCAGATCACCAATGGAAGTTTTTATGAGCGGACAGCAGCATAAGGCACAATCGAACCGTATATCACCCGGTAAATCAAGACCTGCAAGGGAACAGTTTCCCCTTATCTGAAACATTTTCTCGGGCAATACTGTAAAGTTTACAGAAGGAAGTCCAATCCATTCAACTTCGGTTTTGACAAATTCATTTTTGTATGAAAAATAAAGCATTGGCATGGGCACAATGAAAATATCGATGTCATTAATTGTAAGGCCTGTGTCAGTGGCAGCAAGACCTCCTCCAAGTGTAAGCGTCATGTTGTCATTCTTGATTAACTCACGCCCATACATCAGGATACCTTCAAAATTCTTATAAGAGTCAAATGGATGTGCACCTCTGTCATCGATCTTTAAAAGAAAAGAGTTCTTGCTGAACACGATTTTACCAAAGCACCCGATGCCATGGAATTGCTTTTCTTCGTATCCTTCTATTCCGGCAGAAAAAATATCCTGCGAATAGGAAAAATAACCTGCAATCACATCCGGCATATTGGAGACTTCACCTTCATCTTTCTCGTATTTGAACTGTAGCTTTCCGGCTGGACTAAAAAGATAACTGTCATCCTGCAGTTCAAGAATCCCAAAATCCAACATCGGAATTACATGAAATTCAGCATGAAGATTAAAAAGCAAGATAAAACTAAAGAGACTCAAAAAAGCTCTTTTCCTATTGAAAAAATATTTCATATCACGCACTCCTTTCTAAACTAAACGGTGTTAAGATAAGAATATCATACAATCTTAACGGTGTCAAGATGTAATAATCATTTCTAAATCCGCCTGATTAACTAACTCCCCAATCTGTGCTATAATATGGAGGGAGTTAACCATGAAAAGACTTTACGATGAGGCAGAAGATAAGATTTATATCAAATGGGATCCGAAATTCAAGATTGGAATTCCTGTGATCGACGAGCAGCATGAGCATCTTGTAAATCTGTGCAATGATTTCTATCAGAGTCTTTTGCAGAATCAGGATTCAGGGAGATACCGTGCCTTGATTAAGGAGACACTGGAAAAATGCCTGAACTATGCCGCAACTCATTTTAAGGAAGAGGAACGCCTGATGCTTGCATCACAATTCAGTGGATACAAACAGCATAAGGCCGCACATGACGAGTTTACCGGACAGTGCAACATAACATACACGGAGATTGATTCACTGACAGTCTCTGAGGCAATAAAGTTCGCTCACTTTTTGTATGAATGGATTCACACCCACATCGCACATGAAGACAGACTTTATCTTCCGACACTTGTTGAATATTTGAAAACCCAGCAGAAACCAAAGGAATAGGATTTTCTACATGGATTATTCAAGGCATCCGCTGCGGATATTTTTTGCATATTACAAACCTCACTGGCATCTTTTTGCGCTGGACATGGCTTGTGCTGTTTTTATGGCGGCAATTGATGTTGCATTTCCGATGTTCTCCCGTTATGCCCTGAATACTCTTATCCCGAATTTTCAGCTTAAAATTTTTTTGATTCTGGTAGGCGTTCTTTTTGTGGGCTTTTGCATTCACAAGGGATGCAACTGGTTTGTGGCATACTGGGGACATGTTTTCGGAAACCGTGTTGAACAGGACATGAGGCGTGATGTCTTTAATCATCTTGAAGAGCTGCCGTTCAGTTTTTATGATACGAACCGTACTGGAAAAATAATGTCCAGGGCCACTACTGATCTTTTTGAGATAACCGAGCTTGCACACCACGGACCTGAGGATTTTACGATTGCAATGTTGAATCTTATCGGTGCAAGCATAATGATGATTCACATACGCTGGGAACTTGCCATTATTGTCATTCTTGTTCTGCCAGTCATGATTTATATCGGGATAGTCTCCCGCCGTAACCTCTCGCGCACATCCACCAAGGTAAAGGAAACAACCGCCGAAGTTAATGCGGCTCTTGAATCAAGCATTTCTGGAATACGTGTGACCAAGGGATTCAATAATGAGGAATTTGAACGAAGCCGTTTTGATGTTTTCAACAGGCAGTACAGTGAGGCAAAGCAATGGCGTTTCAAATACATGGCAACTTTTTTCTCCAATATAGAATTCTGTAACAACTTATTGTCGCTTGTGGTTCTTGCTACAGGCGGTTACTTTATCATGAAGGGAAAAATGACTCTGCCGGATCTGGTTGCGGCAAATCTTTTTGTTGCTGCATTCCGTGCTCCTATCGGTAAACTGAATTTTCTTGTCGAGCAGTTCACCACAGGCATGGCAGGCTTTAATCGTTTTATCGAGCTTATGCGTACAGACCCAGAGCCTCGCGATTCTGCTGATGCAGTGGATATTCTTTCTGCACGAGGCAACATCAGCTTTAAGGACGTTAATTTTTCGTATACCGAGGACTTTCCTGTTTTGGAGGGAGTAAACCTTGATATTCATGCCGGCGAGAAATTTGCACTTGTCGGAGCAAGCGGTGGCGGCAAGTCTACAATATGCAACCTTATCCCGCGTTTTTATGAAATCACCGGTGGCGAAATCAGCCTTGACGGAATCGATATCAGGAAAATCAAGAAGGCATCACTCCGCTCTCAGATTGGAATTGTTCAGCAGGATGTATTTTTGTTTGCAGGAACAATCCGTGAGAACATAGCCTATGGAAAACCAGATGCAACTGATGAAGAGATCGAGCAGGCAGCACGACGGGCAGAAATCCACGAGGATATAATGAAAATGCCGAACGGATATGATTCGATTGTAGGAGAACGCGGAATCAAGCTGAGTGGGGGACAAAAGCAGAGGGTCTCAATTGCTCGATGTTTCCTTAAAAATCCACCGATCCTTATTCTTGACGAGGCAACTTCTGCACTGGATACTGCAACCGAGATAAAGATACAGCATTCATTTGATGAGCTTGCAAAAGGCCGAACGACACTTGTAATCGCACACAGGCTTTCAACAATTAAAAATGCAGACAAAATAGCTGTTGTCACCGATCATGGAATTGCAGAGCAGGGAACACATGATGAGCTCATGACAAAACACGGCGAATATTATAAACTCAGGACAGCACAGCTGGAGGATCCACGATGAAGAAATTAGTGATAAACATTCTGCTGATTATATCTGCTTTCACATTATGCCACGCGCAGAGAAAACTCCTGTATACTATGGATACAGACAATAACCTTATACTCGCAGGCTCCGAGATTGTTCCACCGGATAACGGAGATGAATATGACAGGACAAAAACCACCTATCTCTCCAGGCTAGAGGTTGAGCCCTATGTCACAGGAAAAAAGGTTGTTGGAATTGCAAAGAAAGCTTTTTGCGGAGATGATAAGCTCTATGTCGTAAAAATTCCTGCCACAATAGAATTCATAGGAAACCATGCGTTTACTGGCTGCAAGCTAAATGAGTTTACTGTCTCACCGGATAATCCACGCTATAAAGTTGAGGACGGTTTTTTAATCGACAGGAAAAACAATTCGCTTGTCTCAGTTTTTGCAAAGGGGGAAGAAATCACAGTTCCAGATGGAGTTGAGGAAATCCCTGATGAGTTTTTTTCTGTTTTCTACCGTTACACAGAAGGCCTCAAGAAAATCAATCTTCCTGAATCCTTAAAGCGCATCGGTAACAGTGCCTTTGAGAAAATGAGCAGCCTGACTACGGTAAATATTCCATCTAAAATTGAATACATCGGCGACAATGCATTCAACAAATGCACAAAACTTTCCATAGAGGTGACTTTACCCGAGACACTTACATACATTGGAACCGAGGCATTTGCAGAGACAAAGATAACCTCGCTCAAGCTTCCAGACAGTATGACTTCAATTCCTGACAGAGCTTTCGCCAGATGCTATTCCCTTAAAAGCGTAACGCTGCCAAATAAACTGAAGTCAATCGGGAAGGAGGCATTCTACGGGTGCAATGAGATTGAAGGGTTAAAACTGCCTGACACGCTGGAGTTTGTCGGATATGAGTGCTTCGCCTCTGTCAGATTCCCTAAGCTGGTGATTCCAAAGGCGATGACTGTTATTCCAGACCAGGCCTTTATGGACAGTGAAATAAATGATATTGTCTTCCATTCAAAGGTTACTGATATCGGATGGCGTGCCTTTTACAGGAATCCAATAGAAAACCTGACCATACCCAAAACCGTAAAATCAATAGGAGTCTCGGCATTCTACAAGTGCAATATAAAAAACCTCAAGATTGAAAATGGAGTCAAGACAATCGGAGGCACTGCATTCTATGACAACAGGATTGAAGAATTGACTCTACCGGATTCCGTTACTTCGATTGGAGCTGCCGCCTTTAAGAACAATTGGATTACAAAGCTTGTCCTGCCAAAAAAAATCACAAAGCTGGAAGAGAGAGTTTTTGCCGACAACCTTCTGACGGAGATTGATTTACCGAAAACAGTCACATATATCGGGGAAGGTGCATTTGATTCCAACAAGCTTAAGACAGTGGTTCTTCCGGAAAAACTTGAGTACATCGGGGCTGGGGCATTCCATGCAGACGAATTCTACGGAAACCTGTATGAAATAAAAATTCCTTCAAAAGTCAGCTTTATCGGCAATTCCGCGTTCTGCAAAAAGACAACAGTCTATGTCAAGAAAGGCTCTTATGCACAGAAATGGTGCGAGGATCCGGCCAATCTGGAGACCATTTATACATACAGAACTTATTAGTTAAGGGCTGCAAGATCCTCTATCGTATAAAACTTTGTCAGCTCAAGAAGATTGAACTCTTTGTCCGAGCATACGACTTTGATGTCCAGTGCGTCTTCACTGTCGTTCTCAAAATTGTTCTTGAACTGCTCTGATGTTCCTGCGTATCTTATTGTCTTTAATGCAGGACTGTCAGTAAACATCGAAGCCTTTAGTTTCCTTACGGAGACCGGAATATTAACTTCCTTTATGCCGCTTTCTGCAACAAAACCAGAGCCTATTTCCTTTACAGACTCAGGAATCAAAAGTGTTTCCATATTCGTGCAGCCTTTAAAGGCATTGTCGCCGATAGTCTTAAGTCCCGCTGGAAGCTCAAGGTTTTTGATGGCAGTACATCCGTTGAAGGCATCTCTGGAAATGCTGGTAAGTTTAGCGGGCAATATAACTTCCGTAAGCTTTGTACAGTCCCTGAATGCACTCGACGCTATTGAGGTAACACTTTCCTGAATGGTCATTTTTTCGATTCCGCTCCCTAAAAACATCTGGGAATCTATCTGGGACAAATCGCTGGGAAGCCTTACGTTTTTCAATGACGAGCAGTTCATAAAGAATCTGGAAAATGAATAATTGTTGCCGTCATAATCCAGGTCATCGGGAATCACGACATTATCAATCTTTGTACATCCCTCAAACATACCGTATCCGACAGACTTAATATTCTTCGGGAAAACAAATGTCTTCAGATTCTCACATCCGGCAAAACAGAATTTATAAATATTTTCAACTTCCGGCCTGAACTCAACAGATTCAAGAGACTTGCATCCGTTGAATGTATTTTCCTGCGGATAAGCCAAATCCGGGACATTGGTTATTCTCTTTATTCCGTTCTCAGAGTTGAATGCATTCGGTGAAATCTTTTTAACAGTGTCCGGTATTCTGACTGTATCTTTTTTGTTGTTGGCAAGTGCAAAATAAATTGTCTTCTCTTCCTTGTCCATCAAAAGTCCGTCTTTAATGATATAGTCAGAGTCTTGCGGAAGATTTATCACAGAAAGATTGCGGCAGTTTCCCAAAGCTTTTTCATTGATTTTCATCTTTGGATTCTGTATCGTGATTTCCTTTAGATTCTTGCAACCCGAGAAAATATTCAAAAACTCCTTTATGTCCTTGCTGAGTGTAATTTTTTCTAGAAGCTCACAGTCCTGAAAAGCATTACTCTCTATTCTTTCAACATGCGACAGGTCAATTTCCTTGAGATTCTTCATGCCTTTAAAGACATCTGATCCGATTACCCTGCAGCTTGGCGGAATGTTAATTTTCTCCAGGCTTGACGTGCGGTAGAATGAATACCAGCTTATCTCATACAGCTTTGAACCCTCTGGAATCTCAATTTCCTTAAGGCTGGCCATGGACTGGAACTGATACATGCCTATGGAAGTCTGAGTTTTTGGTATCCTTACTTTCTCAATTTTTCTGCATGAATCAAATCTGTAGCCGACACCAGAATCAGGGAAAATAACTTCCTTTATATTTGAATAAACATACTCAAACCTCAGCATATCGGTAGAAGAAGTGACGTTCTGCAGGTCAAGGATTATCGGACGTGAAAAAGTGTAGGATTTCAGGGCTTCTATGAATTTCTCTGAATCAATCCGCTTATCCGTGATTACAATCCTCAGGTCATCTTTTTTCTCATCAATGTCATAGCGTTTCAACTGCATCGATTTTGAGGTGCATAAATTATAAAAATCATTCACGCTTGTCTTAAGGACTTCTGTTTCCGCAAAGGCATGAGTCAGGCATAAGAAAAATACCGTAACAAAAAGAATCTTCTTCATGATGTTACTATATCACAAATCGGGTGAACGGTATAGAGCAAAAGCACATTGTAATACTGTAACATAATCCCTATCCGCTTGTTTTATTTGTGTAATTCATGCTATGATTTCTACATCACTTGAGCTAGAGGAAAAGAGAATATGAAAAAGACAGCAATTGTTCTGGTACTGTTATCAATTGTTTTTTTGAACGGATATTCTGAGGTCTCTTTTAAGGACTATAAAAAAATCTGCCAGTCCGTTAAGCTTGAATTATCGGCTTTTCCAAAAGAGTCAGGCTGGAACGGCAAAAATGCAAAGCCTGTGCTGGATACACCCCAGAAAAAGAACTATAAAACCATTATACAGGAAGCGGCAAAGCAAAAGCCAAACTTCAACGGGAAATACAGGATTGTGACATTCGGTGCGGGTACTATGGCAAATTCATTTTTCATCATAGATCTTGAGACTGGAATCGTTACCGAGGGATTTACATTTGAATTCAATCTTGAATATTCTGTGGACAGCCGCATGATAATAAGGAATTCCCCGGGTGAGATAATCGATTTCTGGAAAGAGGACCTTTCTGATGATGATGCAATACCAGAATGGTCAATCACCGAGTACTACATTTTCTCCGACAACGCCTTTACAAAAATCCTTGAGATTCTGTGATAGCTTAGATTTCGTATTGACAGCAGGAAGATTTTGATTTAATATAGTTTGTATACAAACTATATTAAAGGAGTGGAAATATGAAAAATGTAATTTCCATTATCAAGAAATCTGAGGCGGCTTATCTTGCAACTATTGATAAAGATGGCCGGCCTGAAATCCGTGCCTTGCTTAATCTCTGTAACCCAAAGAAATTCAAAAAACTGGAAGGCAAGACTCTTTTTGTAGAGGGTGAGACTTTAACAATGTATTTTACAACCAACACTTCCTCAAAAAAAGTAGAGCGAATCAGAAACAATCATAATGCGGCACTATATTTTTGCGAACCGGAAAGCTTCAAGGGAATCTGTGCAACCGGAACAATCGAAGAAGTGACAGACCAGAGCCTAAAAGAAGACTTGTGGCAGACCGGCTGGCTTATTTATTATCACAAGGGAAAAACAGACCCGGATTACACCGTATTAAAGTTTACTTCCACAAAAATTGAAGGCTGGTACAATGCAAAGACTCATTGCTTTGGAAATGTAAACTGATGGTAAAAAAAACAAAAGGCGGAACTCTTCTTTCTCAGGTGCATCAGGTTTGTGCAAGAGTGTGGAATAAGATTTTACGAGAAAACAACATGGCAGATCTTGAGGGAGCACGCGGGCGGATAATATTTTCTCTGTGGGGAAAAGACGGAGTTCCGATAAAACAACTATGCGAAAAAACAAGCCTTGATAAATCAACCCTCACAGGAATCATCGACAGACTTGAACGAGACGGCTACATTGAACGGAGACAATCACCATCCGACAAACGCTCAAGTTTAATCAGCCTTACAGGAAAGGAAAAAGAATTCGAACAGTCAGTAAAAAAAGTTTCAGATCAAATGAACAGGATTTTTTACAAGGGTTTTAGCGATGATGAAATAATTCAATTCGAGGATATGTTACAAAGAATTCTTGACAACTGCAAGGAAGCGGAAAACAAATAATTAAGGGGGGTTTGAAAATGGCAACACCAATAGAAAATTATCGTGAAATGGTAGAACAGCCTTGGGGAAAAATATTCTATGACATAATTTACCATCAGCTCACATTTCCTAAAGACAGACGGCTTAAGATACTTGATTTCGGAGCGGGCTTCTGCATCACAGCCATGCACTATGCAAAAAATCATGACGTAACAGCCGTAGAGCCAAATGAAGAAATGTACAAGCTTCGTTTTAAGAGCGATGACTATGCTTTAGTCACACAGGGAATAGATTATCTAAAAACTTTGGAAGACAACAGCTATGATGCCGTCCTTTGTCATAACGTCCTTGAATATACAGACAATAAAAATGAAATATTATCGCAGCTCAAGAGAGTTTTAAAACCAGATGGCATCTTGTCAATTATAAAGCATAATCTTTATGGCAGGGTTTTTGGTAGTGCCGTATTAACAGATAATCCAAAAGCAGCACTGGACCTCTTGAACGAAAAAAGCGAAGACAGCATGTTCGGTAACAGAAGTGTCTACTCAAACGAATTCCTTATGGATTTTTTTAGCGGTGAATTGAAACTTGAGGAGCTTTACGGCATCCGTGCATTTTACGGTCTTTCATCAAACAACGAAATCAAATACACCGACGACTGGTACAATTCAATGCTTGAGCTGGAAACAAAGACAGGCTCTATTGAAGAATTCAAAAAGGTATCATTTTTTAATCATCTTATATTCAGAAAGATGAACAAGGAAAACGAAAATATTCCGGAACTACAAAAAGCAGAGAATATGCAGCCTAAAACCATCATCACAGTTCAACATACTCAGTCTGTGCATCATACTAACGGACACGCAGGTGCATGGGGAGACTGGGAGCTTACGGAGCTTGGTCATGAACAGGCAGCTGATATCGGCAGATACTTGAAAAAAGAAGGCTGTGACAACACATACATCATGTATTCCTCTGATTTAAAGCGTGCCTCCCAGACTGCACAGGAAATCGCTAAAATACTTAACGTGACTCCTGTTTACAACAAATTAATCCGGGAAGTAAATGCCGGTACTGGAAACGGGAAACCATGGGATTGGTATGATGCCAATAAAATTCCTGAGCCAGAAAAATATGACGTGGATTACAGGCCTTTTGATGATGCTGAATCCGACAGAGATCTCTGGCACAGACTTTATCCTTTTTATCAGGAAATCGTATCAAACAATCATGAGAAAATACTTGTTGTTTCTCATGGTACAGCCTTGAGTTTTTTACAGTCCATGTTGATGGGTCAGACTTTGGAAGATCGCACGCACAGTAAATTCAATGGGCGCTCAGGTTCTATTTCCCGTTTTGAAATTGACAAAAATGGAAAGGTCACTGCAAAGTACATAAACCGCCCATCACAAGGATGAATCTTACACCAGTCTTACAGCAACCTTGAATTTTACCACAAAGTATGAGATTATATATTAGGCTCAATTTCGAGTTTTATAAAAGTCTGTCATTGCCGGGCTTGATCCGGCAATCTTTTAAATAGATTATCGGGTCAATTTGAAGCTAGCTTCCCGCAAGCCCGATAATGACACATTTCTTGCCAATAATCTATTTTGAGGAGAGTAAAATGAAAAGATTGTTTGAAAAAATTTGCTTTATCCTTATAGCGATTTTAATAATTTCCTGCAAAGCAAAACAGTCAAATCCCGAGAGCGAAATCCAGCAAGATCAATCGGTAGCTGAAACACAAGATCAATCAGTAACAGAAACAATAGAAGAAAATCAAAATACAGATGAGGAAGAAGAGCCTGAACAAAAATACGTGTTTGGAAATGCCATTATGAATTGGGATAAGTTTAAGGAAACCTTACCGTTTATAAATGATGACGATGTTAATATAAGAAAATCCCCGGAGATTCTTTCAGACAATGTAATAGGAAAATTTGAAAAAGGAGATTATTTGGATGTCAGATTAGTAACGATAGAAAAGGATAAGATAGGGGGCAAATCTTATCCATGGTATTTTATACAGGGCAGGGATAAACAATTGACCGGATGGGTCTATGGACAATACGTGTCTGTAAATGAAGATTATTACATGGATGTCTGGGATCCTAGGCAAGTAACAATTGATTTTCCAAAGAGGACATATTATTTTGATAAATTGATTGAAAAATCAAAATCCGAATTTATTGACTCTAACAATAAATTGATAATCCAAAAAGACAAAATGAGTAATATAGGCGAAACAGGATTATGGTATCTGGCAGAAAGCTGTCCGAATTCATGTACGTACACTACAGATTTTGGTTATGCTGTAATTTTTTACAATGAAAGCACAAGAGACTGGGCTCCATTTCAATATGTCTTTTCTGAGAATAAATACTGTGAAATCGTTGGCATGACCTTTGAAGAAATGAAAAATCGACTGGGAAATGACTTTACAGAAAGCGACGGAAAAATCACTTATTTTGGATATGATTTTTGGTCCTGGTGGATGGAGATAGAATTAGAAAATAATATAGTCTCGAAAATTAAATTGACTCTTATGTACGATTAGTTGTAAAGAAAGAGAGCATACGTGCGAAATGATAATGGGAGGCATTGATAAGTCCAAATTATTCACAAGGTTGAAAAAATACAACAAACAGGAGTAAAATACAAGAGGAGATCATATCATCTGAGTAATGTTTAATGTAAAATATATATTAT
>JAGADS010000234.1 GCA_017613485.1 Treponema sp. | reverse complement strand
CGGAATCTCCTTTTTCTGTTTTTTTGTCTATTGATTTTGCGTTAGCAAAATCGAATCCGTGTGACATTTTTTCTTCGTTTACAATATGCTCTAACTTCCATAAGAACCATTCATCGATTTTTGTTATGTCATGAATTTCTTTCACCGTCAAAAGTCCGCGCTTCAATGCCTGGTAAATGGCAAAGATTCTCTGGTCAGTGCACTGATGTACACGCTCACGTATTTTCTCATCACCTTCCTTTACAAATGCAGGGAGATTCAGATCTTTGACTCCTACTTCAAGGCCTCGGGCTGCCTTTAAGATTGCTTCCTCAAAGTTCTGACCGATTGCCATGACCTCTCCTGTTGCCTTCATCTGCGTACCGAGTTTTCTTGCGGCATAGACAAATTTGTCAAACGGGAATTTCGGCATTTTTACTACAACATAATCCAGGACAGGCTCAAAACATGCCTTAGTCTTTTTCGTGACAAAGTTCGGAATCTCATCAAGAGTAAACCCGACCGCTATGAGTGCCGCTACCTTTGCAATGGGATAACCTGTCGCTTTACTTGCCAGTGCTGATGAACGGCTTACACGGGGATTAACTTCGATAACGGCATATTCAAAACTGTCGGGATTAAGTGCAAACTGACAGTTACAGCCACCTTCGATTTCCAGTGCACTTATTATGTTCAGGGCGGCAGAACGAAGCATCTGGTATTCCTTGTCTGCAAGGGTCACAGTCGGTGCGATTACGATGGAGTCACCAGTGTGGACACCAACAGGGTCAAAGTTTTCCATTGAACATACTGTGATTACGTTTCCGGTTGAATCACGCATGACCTCAAATTCAACTTCCTTCCAGCCGGAGATGCATTTCTCTACAAGAATCTGATGGATAGGGGAGCGGTGAAGTCCGTTGTGTGCAATCTCATCAAGCTCCCGGTCGTTATTGACAATGCCACCGCCTGTTCCACCAAGAGTAAATGCAGGCCGTATGATTGCAGGAAAACCGATCTCATTATGAACAAAGTCAACGGCATCCTCATAGGTCGTGACAACCTTGGAAGGAATACATGGCTCTCCTATTGCCTCCATCGTATCCTTGAACATCTGACGGTCTTCTGCCTTGTCTATGGTCTCAGGCCTTGCACCAAGAAGCTGCACGTTGTGTGACTTAAGGAAGCCAGATTTTGCAAGCTCCATGCTGAGAGTAAGGCCTGTCTGTCCGCCGAGTGTTGAAAGCAGTGAGTCCGGTTTTTCCTTTTCTATGATTCTCTGGAATGTTGTAAGCGTAAGGGGCTCAAGATATATTTCATCTGCCATGGAATGATCTGTCATGAGTGTGGCAGGGTTGGAGTTTACAAGACATACTTCAAGGCCAAGCTGTTTTAGAGCCTTGCATGCCTGGTTTCCCGCATAGTCAAATTCAGCCGCCTGTCCGATTACGATTGGACCTGAGCCGATAATCATTACTTTGTGTATGTTTTTATTCAGAGGCATTTGACTTTCCTCCTTTTGAAGAAACAATCATCTTTATAAAGTCGTCAAAGAGAAAGTTTGTGTCATGTGGACCGCCGCAGGCTTCCGGGTGAAACTGCACGCTGAATGCAGGAATGTCCGTGTAGTTGATTCCTTCTACCGTGCCGTCATTTACATTGAAGAAACTCATTTTTGCAAAAGATGGAAGTGAGTCTTTTTCTACAGCATAGCCGTGGTTCTGGCTTGTGATGTATACCCTGCCGTTCTGTGTGTCCTTGCAAGGGTGGTTTCCTCCGCGGTGACCGTATTTTAATTTGCTGGTTCTGCATCCGCGTGCAAGGGCAAGCATCTGGTGTCCAAGGCATATTCCGAAGATTGGGATGAGATTCCCGTGTCGCTGCACGGGAATGACAGTATTAGTCATTACCGGACTTGATCCGGTAATCTCTTTATCATACGTGCATATCTTTTTGATTTCACTGATTATTCCGACATTCTCCGCAGGGTCTCCGGGGCCGTTACTCAGCATTATGCCGTCAGGGTTCAATGATAGAATGTCTTGTGCCGTTGTATCTGATGAAACTACTGTAACCTTGCATCCTCGTTTTTCCAGTTCACGCTGAATATTTGCCTTTGCTCCAAAATCCCAGAGTACAATATGAAATGCAGAACCGTCATTGTCCATATTGACTTTTATGTCATTGTCGGGCTTGACCCGACAATCTGTACTTGCCTGTAATGTACAGATTCCCCCATCAAGTGGGGGAATGACAGTAACAGACTGCACTTTTTCCACTGCATTTTCTATTTTATATGAGCGGATTTCATTGAGGAATTTTCCAGACTCTATTTTATTATTTTCAATCTCATTTCCAGAGACAATCATTCCGTTCATGACACCGCTTTCACGGAGCTTTTTTGTAAGGGCACGGGTGTCAATGCCGCAGATTCCGATGATATTCTGCTCCTTAAGAAAAGTGTCGAGTGTATAATCACAACGGAAATTGGATGGAAGACCGCATATCTCCCGGACAATGTAACCTTTTACCCATGACCTTTTGCTTTCAAAATCCTGGGGAATAACGCCGTAGTTTCCGATGAGCGGGAATGTCTGAGTGACAATCTGTCCGTAGTAGCTTGGGTCTGTAAGAGTCTCAAGGTAGCCTGTCATTCCTGTTGTAAAGACAGTTTCGCCTATTGTAGTGCCAGTTGCACCGATTGACTGACCTTGAAAAACAGTTCCGTCTGCTAGAATAAGATATGCACAACCCATGTTATTTCCTCTATGGTTTTACCTGCAATCGCAGATTGTCAGGTAAAAACTGGTTTACAAAGCGTGAAGCGTCTTTGTATGGTTAAGTTAAGCGGCAACCGGCTTGCCGGATGTCCGTTTGAACGAAAAAAAAGGCATCCACTCCATCTGGCGACAATATGCCGTCAAATCGAATGAACGCCTTTGTTCTTCTATGTTATACTCTCTTTATCACTTTTCGTCAATATGGGGGTATTTTTGGGAAAAAATATTGAGGATTGCCCCGTTATCATCAAATTGTGAGTTCAACACTCTATCTTATTCTGAAATAATAAAGTAAAATAATGCCATGAGATATGGGAAACCTCTTTTTACTGTAATTCTTTTTCTCTTGATTAGTTCACTTTCTTTTGCAGTGGATTATGATCCTTCAATTTATGAGGAGCTCTGGGCGCAGCAGAAGGAATCTTTTCATGATTCACATGTGTTCGGCTGTGTGGGAAATGAGGACAATTCCCTCTTTTTGATGCTGACCAATTCTTTAACCGGGGGCTTTAGGTCAAGAGTCTGGGCTTTTGTTATCGGACAGTATAACAAAGATAATTCCATGCATCTTATCTGGGATAAGTCTCTTAATGGTGGAGATGTAAAGAGCCTGGTTTTCAGTCCATACTCAAACAAATTTTACTTTACGGCCAGCTGGGATGATACCGATGATCCTGAGCGTCACACAGAAGGATTATGGGTGGCATCTCAGACTGGCAACGACTGGGAACCTG
The DNA here is from genome assembly GCA_017613485.1 of Treponema sp. The sequence continues at coordinate 398 of JAGADS010000234.1, read as the reverse complement.
TAGACTTGTTTCATCAGCACTTAGAAACCGGAATCTCATACCTTGCAGTGAATAAAACCGGCGTATGGATGCTGCTGGATGTATTTGATCATGAAAATGACAGGCCATGGCCAAAGAGCGTTATATATCAGGTGGAAGACACAAAGGGCGCATATTATTGCAAGGAGAATAAATCCACCAGAGATGCAACCTTCCATTCATTCTGGAAATGGGAGAACCCGCGCAGGGAAATCACCGACAAATCCATTGTCCATGAGTATGAGCAGAATTTCAGATGGACTGACTATACGCTCTTGATTTGCGATCAGGATGAAAAATCATGGTGGGTGTACGATTGCGTGGCGGACAAAGCAACTAAATTTCCTAGCCTTGTACTTGCTCAGGAAGAGGCACAGAAT
>JAGADS010000233.1 GCA_017613485.1 Treponema sp. | reverse complement strand
CAAAGGACAAACTCAAGACCATGTCAAAGGGTAACAAGGAAAAAGTCCAGCTTATCCTTACAATGAGCCGCGATGTTCCCCTTTACATTCTTGACGAACCTATTGGTGGTGTTGACCCTGCTGCACGCGATTACATCCTGAACACCATCATCAACAACTATCAGGAAAATGCAACAGTTATTATCTCTACCCACTTGATTTCTGATATAGAGAACATCCTTAACTACATCATCTTCTTAAAAGAGGGCAAAGTTGTCCGTTGTGGTGACGTTGACGACATCCGCGAAAAAGAAGGTAAATCAATCGACATTCTCTTTAGGGAGGAATTCAAATGCTAAACACTTTACAAAAACGAAATCCAGTTGAACGCACTGGTAAAATCTTCAAGTACAGCTTCATGCAGTATGCAAGAGTTCTTCTGCCTTTGAGCATTGCAATACTTGCCGTTACTTTTGTATTCTGCATTTTCTCGTTTATTCCTGGAGCAAGCATCTTAGATTTTAAAGACAATGAATTTACGGGATTAAACCTTGTAAATGTCATAATGATATCTGTCACTTATATTTTCTTTGTTACCGTATCCATCTGTACGCTGGTTATGATAAACAGAAATATCAAGAACAGCTACTTTAGGGATGAAGCATACTTAAGGATGACGCTTCCTGTAACAATCGGAGAACACATGGCAGGAACAGTATTGAGCAGCATGGTTTGGTACATAATCTTGGGTATTGTATCTGTAATTTCCCTTCTGTTTCTCTTTGGAAACCCGATTATTACCCACATCAAGGAGCTTGAATTTGGCATTCCCATAAAGTATGTCCTGATGTTCATTCTCTATTGGATTGTATCTTTGTTTACACTGGTTTCTGTGATTTTCCTGTTACATTCACTTGCTTCTCTTGTACATAAAGGGAAAATGGCTGTTAAAATCGGTAGTTTAATCGGTATTCTGGTTATTTTTGAAGTATTTATGATACAATTTACACGCTACAGAGTTGCCCGAATTGTTCAATCAGAAAATGTATCTTTAGGATTTTTCTGGCCGTGCATTTGCTTTATCGCTGTAATAGGCATACTTTCCTATGCCGGTTCATACCTGATTCTAAAGAAAAAGTACAATCTTGAGTAGTTAAAAAACTGCCAACTCCTCCTAAAAAAATAGCCTGCCGGATTCCACAGGGGTTCGACAGGCTTTCCTTTTATACAAGTTGAATCATTACATCTTCAATTTGTCGTACATTTCCTCTATTGGAACCAATGCACCAGTAAATGGCGGAACTCCCTTTATTCCATCGCCCTCTTTGCGCGGAATTATGTGCATGTGAAAATGGAACACCGACTGATGTGCGCATTCATTCGTACAGTTGAAGAGGTTTACACCGCCGTATCCGCAGTCTTCCACAAAATGTCTGCTGATTTTCTGTACGGAATCCATTACATGTGCCATTTCTCCAGACTCACATTCCAGCATACTGCGCACATGTTTCTTTGGAATGACCAGGGTATGACCGTCAACATCCTTGGCAATGTCCAAAAACGCATAGGTATATTCATCCTCATAAATCTTATAGCTTGGAATCTCACCTTTGATTATCTTGCAGAAAATGCAATCATCACTCATTCTATTACCTCCTATTTTCACTTAAAACAAAAACGACCAGACTTTCTTCTCAGAAGGCGGACAAACTGGATTTACACCGCAAGAATCGAACAACTCCCGTATCGTCATAAATTCAGCTCCCCTTTTAAGAAGCTCTGGTATTATCTGCTCCAATGCCTTTACAGTTTTATCGTTTCCTACAAAATCATGCAGTAGAACTATCATTCCATCCCGGGCATTTTCCAAAACACCCTTAACCCTATGCTCAACACTGGCACTTTCTTCCCAATCCTCAACTCCATGACCACATATAAACGGCATGTCTATCGTCTGGAACATCTCGTCATTCAACGCCAAGTAAGGCGGTCGGAAAAACACTGGTTTGGTTCCGGTGCATTCAGTTATAAGGGCATTTGTCTTTTCAACTTCTTCCCTCATCTGTTCAACTGTCAACTTTGGAAATTCTGAATGTGTCCAGGAATGACACTCTATGCTATGTCCGTTCTTTACCTGCCTGTCTATCATAGGCCGGGTTTCAGCGTTTATATTCTGCCCAATCAAAAAGAACGATGCCTTTACGTTAAATTTTTCAAGTAAATCCAAAACCTGTACGGTAGTTGTGGTATTTGGTCCGTCATCAAACGTCAAAGAAATTCTTAGTCTATCCATTTTTCCCTCTCTTTTCTTTTAATCTTTATTCCCTCTCTTGTCAAGTATTGCAGCAATTTCCAAAAAGTTTCAAAAACTATTAGAATTTATATGCGTTATTCCTTACTAAGCGTTGACCCGAAAATGATTTATCGGTATACTTATTCTACATATATATATGGAGGACATTAATGGCTAAGACCAAATATGTTTATTACTTTGGCGATGGCGATGCAGAAGGCGACGAAACAATGCGCCCACTGCTCGGCGGTAAAGGTGCAAACCTTGCTCAGATGGCAAAAGCTCCATTGAGCCTACCAGTTCCATCTGGATTTACAATTTCAATTGACGTTTGTCAGGAATACTACAAGCTCGGAAAAAAGTATCCTGCAGGTCTTGATGCAGAAGTTGCAAAATATCTTAACAGACTTGAAAAGTCTAT
>JAGADS010000232.1 GCA_017613485.1 Treponema sp. | reverse complement strand
CCTCAAAGAATGAGTCATCGTCAACAACGCAGTCAATCACTTCCCTGATGTCATAGCCTTTCTTGCTTTCCTCCGGGAGAACACTTGCGATTTTCTTTGTCTTCTTGCTTTCGTCGTATTTGAATTTTGCCTCGACGATTATTTCCTCTCCGTAGTAATGCGGGATATAGTCAAGAAGTTTCCTTACCTGCTCGTAGCACTCAGCCTCTGTTGATGAGCGGAAATGTGCGACACCGCTTTTTGTTGAATGAATCTCTGCTCCACCAAGCTCTTCTGCCGTGATGTCCATGGAAAGAACACTTTTTACGACTTTTGGACCTGTAATGAAAAGCTGGCTTATTTTGTCAACCGCAAAAATAAAGTCCGTGATTCCAGGAGAATAGACTGCACCACCTGCACATGGACCTGCAATTATGCTGATCTGTGGGACAGTTCCCGATGCCCTTACATTCTGATAGAACAGCTCACCGTAACCGCAGAGGGCATCAACACCTTCCTGGATGCGTGCTCCACCTGAATCGTTCAAACCGATAACCGGGCAGCGTGCCTCGATGGCTTTGTTGATGAGCTCAGCTATTTTCTGTCCGTGGACTTTTCCAAGGCTTCCACCCTGAACTGTAAAATCCTGGGCATAGACGGCAACTTTCTTACCGTTGATCTTACCGAAACCTGTTATGACGCCATCGTATGGGATTTCCTTCTTGTCCATACCGAAACTGGTGCAGTTGTGGCGTGCGGCAGAATAGATTTCAAAGAAACTGTCCTTGTCACAGAGTGCATTGATTCTCTCGATGGCATGAAGCTTGCCCTTCTCGTGCTGTTTTTCGACATTGTAAGTGTAGTTTGACATGTTGTTCTCCTGGGGAAACTCGTAATTCAACTGAGGAAAGTATATAATGTCTTGCGGTTTTAGTCAATATGACAAAAAATGTAAATTTGTCAGAATTGAGTGTAGAGCGATTCCTGAATCATTTTCTGCTGGGCCTCAAGAATCTCGCTGTTGGTCGGAATCCAAGGATATTTTGAGCGCAGTTCATTGGCGGTTACAATAGGATCCTTGTCGATATCCTTTCCCTTGAATGTATTCTGGTAATCTTTAAGGAATGTCTGGTAATCAATTGAAACCGGGGTGCTTGCGTTTTCCTGGATGTCTGTGATAATCCAGCGGTCTTTCTTGAATTCAAGAGCAATGCTGTCGTTATGGTATACTGCCTTTAGGACAATGCTATTTGTGCTGTCGCCTTCGGTGTAGAGGAGGGTGTAGCTTACAGGCATGTTTATCTTGTCACCGTTCTTTACAGGTTTTCCTTCTTCCTCTGTGATGGGCTTGGGCTTTGTGTTTATTGCAGGTGCGTTAAAGAAGATGCTTCCCTTGTTCGTGCGTATAGAAAAATCTGCCAGTCCGAAAATCATGTAGCTTCCGTCATAGTTGAAATTCATCCATTCTGCCGGAGAGACGAGTTTTTTTGTAGCATCGTATGCGGCGAGTGTCTTTCCTGTGACATACATGGTCGAAACCATATTCTCCAGTTCTGATGCCTTGGTGCAGCTTGAGCATTCATGCATTGCAAGACTGTCCTGCGTGTTCATGCCGCTGTAGAACATTTCGATTGTCTGAGATGCGCTTAATCCTCTTGAAGTCGGGTTTTCTGAATGACTCTTTGCAATTGAGATCCACAGTGCAGAAATAATCACTGTTACACCTGCACTTATCAAAAGCGGGATTTTTGCCTTTCTAAGCCATCGTTTTACGGCAAGTTTTTTCTTAAATATGTTCTCGCGTTTTCTATTGTTTTTTTCAAACAGCTCTTGAGGAATATTTGATTTTCTTATTACAGAATTCAGCTTACCGGTGGCAGGTATCTCACCGTTTTCTGTGAGTCCAAGCTCGCGGTAAAGTGGTTCAAGCGGAAAAACAAGTCCAAGCTCTGTTCGTTTTGTGTTGTCGTCTTTGTCATCCTTTTCTTTTTCTTCAATAATCGAAGTTATTTTATCTGCCAGAGACGGTGCCAGCTTTTTTCCTGTCTTTTTGCTTCGTATGAGTGCCTTCCTCTGCAGGCTGTTGTCAACAAAGGATGCCAGAGTTTCATCCAGTGCCCATACTGATGATGCAAGCGGTGTATAGTTTGCATCGATTATATCAAGGTGCCTTTTGTCCGGGTTTGTCTCATTGAACGGCAATGTTCCCGTAAGAAGACGGTATGCAATTACTGACTGGGTATAGTGTATTGCAGCATTCCCGGTAAGCGTCGGGTTAATGTAAAATCCCTGATGCTCAGAGTATTCTTTTTCTCCCATGCATGATGCGGCTGACTCAATGTGTACTAGGGGTACAAAAAGAACCTGAGAGCAGTCATCGGAAACGACAATTCCTCCGGCTCCAATGTTTTCAACAGGCTCTTTTTGGCGTGAAGCGGCTTCCATTGCGGCACACACAGTTGCCCCTGCCAGTTGAATATGAGAATGTTCTCCCTCGCTTATGTTTTTGGATGCCTCTTTTTCAAACAGATTCTTGAGTGTACTGCCTGAAAATCCCATCGCCTGCAAAATGACTGTCTCGTTTGCCTTGCGTTCAATTCCAGATACTATGTTTGTGTGAACCTTGACAGACGTATCTGTAAAAGCCCAGGGTTCAAATACCCAGCCATCGGAGGTTTTGCGTGCAAGCCGGCCTTTCTCTGCCAGACGGTCTGCGCTTTTTGATCTTGCAAATGCCTGCGGTGTAAGTGAGGTATCAAGTTTTATGAATCGGTCTTCTACAAATACTATCTGTTTTCCCATGTCTATCTGTTTCCGTTTGGTCCGTAAAGATACTTAAAGTAATCCATGTTCGTGCTGAATGTCGGGTCAAAGCCATCCATCGTGGATTTGTATGACTCAAGGCTCTTCCAGAATTCATAGAACTGTGGATCGCGGCTGTATGCCTCGTTGTATATTGCAGCTGCCTCTGCGTCTGCCTTACCCTTTGTTTCCTCGCTTACACGATAGGCTTCACTTTCTATGGTGCGTTTCTCGTTCTCCATCTTACCGATCCACTCTGCACGTCGTCCTTCACCAAGTGAGCGGTACTGCTGTGCAACCTGGTTTCTTTCCTTTATCATGCGGCTGTAAACAGATTCTGTAAGCTCATCTGAATATTTTATCTGGCGTGGAACAATGTCAATCAGTTCAATTCCGTATTCGGCAACATTCTTGCGTGCTTCCTCGGTCATTTCCTGACAGAGCTTTTCCCTTCCCTTGGTTACGATTTCGTTGCTGGTTCCTCCTGTTGCAAGTGCGGAGAGTTCCTTTGTCACGTCGTCGTCCAAGCCTTCCAGCTGACTTGCTGCGTCAACCTGAATCTCGTTTATGATGTTGCTGTTGCGTACTATTTCACTCAGACGGTTTCTGGTGATTACAGTGCGTGTTGCTGAGTCGATGATGTCGCTGAGTTTTGGATATGAGCTTTCCACAGTCTTGAATGAGCGGTAGAACTGTGCGGGGTCTGCAATTCTCCAGCGGCTTGTTGTGTCCACCACGATGAACTGGTTTTCCTTTGTGGGAATGCGCTCTGTGTCACCGTTGAGGGAAAGAATCTTTGACGGAAAGCGTGTTACTACGTCGACTATCGGAATACGTATGTACATTCCTGCATCTGTCCTTGTGGCGACAATGGAACCAAGCCTTGATACTACAGCCTGCTCTCCTTCGTTGATGATATAGAAAGGTCCTGCCGCAAAGAACAATATGACAAGCAGGGCTACGACTCCCAACAATACATAGAACTTAGATACCTTTTTCATTTTCATGCCTCCTGCTTACTGTCCCAGATTCTTCATCGGAAGGAAGTTCTCTAGCTCGCCGTCGATGAGTGTCGTCTTTTTGTCTCCGTCCTGACTGTTGAACAGCTCTTCCATGGTTTCAAGATAAAGACGTTCCCTTGTGACCTGGGGTGCCTTGCGGTATTCCTCGTACACAGAATTGAACCTTGCGACATCTCCCTTTGCCTTGTTGATTCTTTCTGAGGCATATCCCTCTGCAACCTGAACCTGACGGTCTGCCTCACCTTTTGCACGCGGAACTTCGGCATAATACCTTTCCATACCCTCGTTGATGAAGCGGTTCATGTCCTGGATGGCCTTGTTTACGTCCTCAAATGCTTCCTGAACCCCGGCAGGTGGAATGATGTTCTGGAATTTGACTGCGGTTACCGTGATGCCCATGTTCAGTTTCTTGAACTGGTTGTTCATGTTCTCCACAGCGTTGTTTTCTATAGTGGAACGTGCACTGCTCATTACGTCAAGTATTGCCCTGTCTCCGATAAGAGCATTGATTACCGAGCGGCTGATTGAGCGTATTGTGTCCGTCCTGTCCTCTACAGAGAAAAGCCATGCCTTTGGATCAACGATTTTATACTGAATGCTCCACTCTGCATCGATTATGTTAAGGTCTCCTGTGAGCATGGTTGACTCGGATGTGATGCCGTTCTGGTACTGGTTTGTGACACCTGCCTTTTCTGTGCGGAATCCGAACTGCTCTGTGCGGATGATCTGGTTTCCGTCGACGATGTATTTCTTGTCGATTCCAAACGGCAGCTTGAAATGAAGTCCGGGACCAAGGGTTTTTGTATATGCCCCAAAGCGTGTCATGACCGCCTGCTGTGACTCGTCTACGATAAATGCACTTGAGAATGCACAGACAGCAATTAAAACTACTATTATGATTGTAATGAGGTTTGAAGGCTTGAACACCTTCTTTACGGCTTTTTCTGCCTGATTGTTTTGATCCATCAACTACTCCTTTTTGAAACGTCGCATTTTCAAAGTTACCTCGAAAAACTGAAGTTTTTCGAGGTTCCCACTAAAACTTCATACCTAAAATATAAGAAAAAAACAATGGAAATACAAGTGTTATGGCAAAAAAAAATGACCACAGGGAATTTTCTCTTTCCCTGCGGCCGATTCTATGCAAATTCAAAATGGTTTATCAATACATTCCGCCCATGTCTGGGGATGGACCTGCTGGTGGTGCCGGCGGTTCCGGAATGTCTGTGATTGCACATTCTGTCGTAAGGAGCATTCCTGCAACTGAGGCGGCGTTCTGTAATGCACAGCGTGTTACCTTTGCCGGGTCGATGATACCTGCCTCCATCATGTTTACCCATTCACCGGATGCGGCATTGTAACCCACACCCTTCTTTGCGTTCTTTGCCTTGTCTGCAACAACTGCACCGTCAACACCTGCATTGTCTGCAATCTGGCGGATCGGTTCCTCAAGGGCACGCTTTACGATCTGGAAGCCTACTTTCTCGTCCCCGACAAGACCTGCTGCTTCTCCGTCCAGTACCTTGCTTGCTTCGATGAGTGCAAGTCCACCACCGGAAACGATACCTTCCTCAAGGGCGGCACGGGTGGCGGCAAGTGTATCCTCAACACGGAACTTCTTTTCCTTCATCTCTGTTTCTGTGATTGCACCGATGTTGATTACGGCAACTCCACCTGACAGTTTTGCAAGGCGTTCCTTGAGCTTTTCCTTGTCGTAGTCTGATGTTGATTTCTCTACCTGATTCTTGATTTCTGCAACGCGGGCTGCAATTGCCTTCTTGTCGCCTGAGCCGTCTACGATTGTAGTGTTGTCCTTGTCGATCTTTACGCTCTTTGCCTGTCCGAGATCTGCAATCTCTGTTGTCTCAAGCTTTAGTCCAAGGTCTTCTGTGATTACTTTTCCGCCTGTAAGGATTGCGATGTCCTGGAGCATTTCCTTGCGCCTGTCACCGAATCCAGGTGCCTTTACTGCACAGCATTTGAGTGTTCCACGGATAGAGTTTACGACGAGTGTTGCAAGAGCCTCTCCGTCCATGTCCTCGCAGATTATCAGGAGCGGGCGGCCTGTCTGTGCCACCTTTTCCAGAAGCGGGAGGATGTCCTTCATTGTGGAGATTTTCTTGTCGTAGATCAGGACATAAGCATCGCTGTAGTTTACCTCCATGCGCTCACGGTCGGTTACAAAGTATGATGATACATAGCCGCGGTCAAACTGCATTCCTTCTACAGTCTTTACGGTTGTGTCCATGTTCTTTGATTCTTCTACTGTAATTACTCCGTCTTTGCCTACTTTCTCGATGGCCTCTGCAAGAATCTTACCGATTTCCGGGTCGTTGTTTGCAGAGATTGTAGCAACATGTGTTATGTCTTCGTTGCCCTTTACGGCACGTGAATTCTTCTTGATTTCATCGATGGCGATTGAAACTGCCTTGTCGATTCCGCGCTTGATTTCGATAGGTGTCATTCCAGCTGAAACTGCCTTGAGGCCCTCGCGGACGATAGCGTATGCAAGAACTGTAGCGGTTGTTGTTCCGTCTCCGGCTACATCATTTGTCTTTGAGGCAACTTCCTTTACAAGCTGTGCTCCCATGTTCTCAAAAGGATCCTTGAGCTCAACTTCCTTTGCAACAGAAACACCGTCCTTTGTGATTGTCGGTGCGCCATACTTTTTGTCCAGCATGACCAGACGGCCACACGGTCCCAGTGTTACCTTAACAGCCTGGGCGATCTGCTCAACTCCGCTCAACATCTTCTTGCGGGCATCTTCATTGTAAATCAACTGTTTTGCCATTTTACGTTTACTCCTATCTAAAACCGGTAAATCGGCAGCGGTTCACCGGCAATTTGTTCATATTAGACAAGATACTAAAAAAAGCGTTTTTCGGCAAGTTTTTTTTTCAATTACGAATTACGCATTACGAATTACGAATTACGAATTATTTACAATGCTTGGTTTCTGTGTTATCATTTTTTTATACACTTATATAGATGAATTGACGGGGGATTTTTATGAAAAAACATGTTTTTGGTCTTGTTTTGATTTCGGGGCTTATGCTTCTGGCGGGATGTGGAACTTTACCTTCTATTTATACAGGCTCATCTGGATCTGCCGGTAATTCAGGTACTGCCGTCAACTCGGGGTCATCCAGTTCAACAAAGGTGGAGGCACATGTTCAGGAGGCATTTAATCTGACAAATGCATTCCGCACTGGAAACGAGGCATATTACTGGAACGAGGACAACAGGACAAAGACAAATCTTGTGGGAAAACTCGGCAAGCTGACACTTGATGCTGATTTGTGCAGGGCGGCTCAGATTAGGGCAAATGAGATAGTAAAAAAATTTGACCATACCAGACCGGACGGAAGAAGATGCTTTACGGTACTAAGTGATCTTTCCATAAGCTACAGGGGCTGCGGAGAAAACATTGCGGCGGGAAGTGCAGGCGGAGAAGCGACTTTCAGACAGTGGAAGGAAGATAACGAGAATTACAGCGGACAGGGCCACAGAAGGAACATGCTGGGCGACTTTACCAAAATAGGCATAGCAAGGGCTTATGACGCAAATTCCACGTACAGATATTACTGGGTGATGATCCTTACAAAATAAGCATATTGCCCAAGAGTTAAAAAAGTGCTAGTATGACTAAACCATGGGGATATAGCTCAGTTGGTAGAGCATTTGGTTCGCAATCAAAGGGTCACCGGTTCGACTCCGGCTATCTCCAGTAAACATCCCGCTATCTCCAAAAAGTAAGCTATCAACAAAAATTCTCTCCTAAAGTTGACAACTCCGCAAAATGCATATACAATTAAAGTATTCAGTAAATTACAATCGGAGGTTTATTTATGAAAAAGAAATTTCTTGCAGTATTTGCTTCTTTGTTTGTCTTCGGTAGTGTAAGTTCTTTCGCATTTGACTGGTCACAGTGCTGGTGCAATTATGGTGGTGGAGTAGAAAAGGGTGACCTTATTCTTCACGTGGATGCAGGTCTGGGAGATTGGCCAGGGCTTCCGCATTATAAACACCTTTAAAATGTATTGTATTTAAAATTTAAAAAAAAGGTTAGAGTCCTTTACGGGT
>JAGADS010000231.1 GCA_017613485.1 Treponema sp. | reverse complement strand
AGTACATGAAGCTTGTCTCCCTTTCCCCAGACAACTTTAAGCTTTCCGGCCTCGACCGAAAGATAATCACCGATTCTTCCCCTAAGGATAAGCTCGTCAATTATGTCCTCCGGGTGTGACTTTATTATATCCGCATCTATGCAAAGTGACAGTCCGATGTCTGATTTGTTTCCGCTGTAGGCAAGATCAAGTTTTCCCTCTGGTTTTGCCATTATGTCAATCTCGTCATCGTCATTCTTTTCAACATAGACACGAATGTCAGTTGAAGCAGATCCACTTGTCTCCAGTCTGGAAGTTGAGGAAAAACCGCCTTCTGAACCGAAGCTGTCTGATTCCGCAAAGTCACCGAAATCGCCAAAATCCTGTGCAAAAGAAAGGTTTACAGCCAGAGCCAGTACCATGCCCGTCAAAAATAATCTGTATGTTCGTTTCATAGTATTCTCCTTCTGTTAATGGTAAATGATTGCCGGGACGAGCCCTGCAATGACACATTTACAATTACCAGGCAATGACACGGTATGTTTATTTTCCTGTTGTCAGGAAGTTCTGTGTGAAGTATCTGGCAGGAATCTCTGTGTCAAGTGCAACTACCTTTGCAATCTTGAGTGTTGTGCTGTGTCCTGTCTGAACATTTGTGAGCTTGTTTTCCATCGGCATGTCGTATCCCTGGATTTTCTGAATGTCCAGAACCTCAAGCACTTTAACAAGCTTGTTGTTTTTGTCGTACATCTCTGTGTGAATCGGGTACATTGTCTTTTTGTCAACCCATACCATGCGGTAGCTGTACTGTGTTCCTTTCTTGTCAATCGGAATCTCCTTGATTACGTAGCAGTCATAGGTTTTTCCGCTCTCTACTTTTTTCTGCTCGTCACGAAGATACTGATGCTCATCCTCAGAGACATTACGTGTAGTAAGATCATCGTAGGTTGCATCTGATCCCATGAATGCCTTTGAGCCTTCGCTTGAATTTACACGGCGCACTGATTTGAGTGCAGGAAGGAATATGTGCTTTTCATCAGGTCCGTTCTTGTTTGTTATCTGAAGGAAGCGTGTGCCCTTGTTTGTTCCGGTCTTGAAGTCCATTACGATAAAGGTCTTGTCACCCTCAACCTTTCCATACTCACGGAATCCGTTTGAGTCCTGGGTTCCGTTCTTGTCTGTAAGAATCATGTAGACATCAGTTACTGAATATGCCGGCTTCTTGAAATCGGCTACCTTTGTCATAATCTCATCACCCTTTGCATCTGCAAAAGCGATTCCACCTAAAACAGCGAGTGCTGCAACGACCATTGTGATTTTGTTTGTTCTTTTCATAAGTATCTCCTTAAAATGTTTATTTATTTATGGATTCCCGGGTCTTGCCCGCGAATGACAATCATGTCATTGTCGGACTAAATCCGACAATCTATTTTTTCTGCTTGCTGATGAACCTTGGCTCATACATATTCAGGAAGCCTGGTATTACTGTCATGGCAAGGAAGCTTGACGTGAACATGACGAGTGCAACCAGAATACCGATATAGCGGAGGACAACGAACTTGGAGAAGCAGAGCACCAGGAAACCGAATCCTACTGCTATTGCATTTGTCACAATACCGTGTCCGCTTTTCCTGAATGTCATCCTTGTAACCTCATCAAGGTCATCACTCTTTGCACGTTCCTCTTTGTATGTACTCAGGAAGTGAATTGTATAGTCTATTCCAACACCGACAGCCACAGATGCAATGATGCTGGTAACAAGGTCAAGATTGATTCCTGCAAATCCCATGATCATGTAGTTCAGTATGATTGCCAGTGCAAGAGGTACTGCACCAAGAAGTCCTGCCCATCCGCTCCTGAATGCAACGGCGATTATTATGAACACACAGAGAAGTGAGATTACAAGGCTTGTAAGCTGACTTGAGACAATCATCTTTGTCATCGTGTATTCCATTTCTGCTGTACCTGTCGCCTCAAGTGTGTATCCTGCCGGGAAGTGGTTCTCTGCATATTTCTCTGCGGCGGCGATAATGTCTCCTGTTGTCTGTGTTGAATGGTTCCTGAGCTGAACAGTAATCCTCATTACGCTGGGGTTCATGTCGTCATCAACAAAGCGGTCAAGGGAGCCAGAAAGCAATGTGAGGTAACCCTGAACGACACCAGAGAGTTCCTCGCGGCTTGCAACCGGATACTTTGATGCATCGTATGGAATCTCATAGTAAGCTGTACCGTTGTAGTTCACCTGTTTCTGAAGTTCATCCACGATATCCTCGACGCTGGCTGTTTTTCCTCCTGCTGCAACATAAGCCCTGTTTATCATGCTGATTACGTCTTTCAGTGTAGGCTGCTGCTCAAGAGCCTCTGCATAGGCTGTGTTAGGATCGTTCCAGCCTGAGGCATCAAATCCTGATGTTTCTTCCTCTGCAAATGTATCGCTTGCAAATGTGTCGCTGTCAAAAGTGTTTTCTGCAAAAGTATCACTTGCGAATGTGTCATCTGAGAATGTATCGCTTGCGAATGTGTCACTCTCAAAACTCTCTTCACCAAATGTGTCACTCTCAAAACTCTCTTCACCAAATGTATCGCTTCCAAAATCATCAAATCCACCGAAATCAACTGTGCTGGCATCAAATGCATCTACCGCAACATCAGTTACAGGTACATGCCACACCTGGTTGATTCTTTTTATGAATTCCGTAAAGGAAACTATTTTTCCGATGTCAGGATATTCCTCCTCAAGATATTCCTGCATGTCATCAACTGCTTTCAGGATTTCCGGGTTTGTAAGAGAACCTTTCTCAGGACCCTTTACGTTGAGGTAAAGGCTGTTGGTTCCGGCAAACTGTCTGTCAATATAATTTATGTCCTGCCTCATGTCACAGTCTTCTGGAAAGTAATTCACAAGAGCCGTGTCAATTTTAAGAAGGCGGAGACCCAGAACTGACAGAGATACCATTGCAATGATAGAAATGTAGAGTCTTGGTTTTGAGCCGCAGAAGAAATGATAAATCTTGTAAAGAGTTTCCCCTTGTGCTTCCTCTGCACTTTTCCCGCCACGGAGTTTAGCAGCCCTCTTGATTTTTTCAGCAAGCTTTTCACTTAGGTTGAATTTTCTGCTTTGCCTGTCCTGAACTTTCCTGTAATCCTTTAGAAGAAGAATTGCCGGTATGAAGACTATTGCAAGAAGAAGGGAGATTGTGACACCAATGGCAGTGAACACGGCAAAACTGTGGAGTGGGGCAATAGGACTTGAAATCAGGGAAATGAAACCTATTACTGTTGTGATTCCTGCAAGAAGAACAGCACCCATCACTTCATGAAGCCCGTTGAAAACAGCATCCGTATATTTTTCCTTTGTAAGTTCTCCCTCGGTCATGTCAAGTGCGACATAGTAATGTGTAAGTACATGGATTCCATACGCGGAACCGACTGCAATCAATGCCACAGGGATTACGCTTGAGACAAGAGTGAATGTCACGTTAAAGAGAGCCATGAGTCCCATTGTCCATGTAGTTGACATTATGACAGTAATCAGAGGAAGCAGGGTACCGTCCGCCGTCTTGAAGCTAAAGTACAATGATAGAAGTACAACGACAATTACCAGCGGAATAAGCCTCATAAGGTCAGAGAGCATGAAAACACGTGAGTTCTGCATGACGACAGGGTTACCGTAAATCTTAACGTCAAGGTTGTGGCCTTCAGTCTCCTCGTTTACAATAGCTGTAACGGCATTAAGAACATCTTCCTCTTCCTCAGCCTCTGAGCGGATTTTCTTTGTTCCAAGTGATGCAGCGCGTTCAATTTCCCTGTCACGGTTGTATGGTGCAAGCGTTACCTGAAGCTGTGTGCCTGTCATGTCATCATTTACAATGACACGGTTGTACATCGCTTCCCATTCGTTAAGGCGGTCTTTAAGCTGAGCGATATCGGCCTCACTTCCTGTGTAGGAGTCAGGAATAAGCTGACTTGCAGAAATGGCACCGTCAGACTCACATACATAATCAATGTGGGTAAGCGAATCAACGTCAGAGACACCCTCTGAATCCAAGGCACGGTCTGTAATCTTCCGTATTACATCAATGTACTCAGGGGTAAGAATTGTACCGTCTTTTGCCTCCATGCTTACGCCGATAACCATCATGCTTCCGAACTGCTCTTCCGTCTCAGAAAGGCGGGTATAAGAGGCATCCTTCTGAGGAAGAAACTGGCGGATTGAGTTGTCAATCTGCAGATCCTTGATGAAAAATCCAAGAACACCAGTGACTGCCACGCATACAGTGATAATCAGCCACGGCTTTTTGAAAAACACTCTTGTTGCTTTCATTATGACACTCCAGTAATTCAATTTGGTCGTATTGTTTAACAGGTTAATGGTTTAACAACTTAAACGAACGAACCGTATAGTCAGTAATATAATCATGCCGGGATTTAAAGTCAATACTTTTTGATTAAATTTTTAATTTTTTAAACATTTAATCGAACTTGACAATACTGATTTCTTCTTTTATTCTTAATAGAAGGAGTGGCCTATGATAGACAGGGAAGAAATCAAGAAGACACTTAAGACATTCAACGCTTGTGTTCCTTTTTTCATTGCGATGAGTGATGAATACAGGCAGAAATTGATTATGGACATTGCAGAGGCAGGAAAAGAGGGGATAAACGTTTCCAATTTGTCCGCAAAATCAAGGCTTTCACGTCCGGCTATTTCACATCATCTTAAAGTTCTAAAGGATTCTGGCCTTATAAAACCAAAAAAAGTCGGCACACAGATTTTTTATCAGCTGAACCTGAGCGAAAAATTCAAGACAGTCTCATCCCTGATTTCCGCGATGGAGAGTATACTTAAAAAAGTGCAGGATGATGAGCTTTTGAATTGACCTATTGACATTCTTTTTAAAACTACATATAATCTATATCACTTGCGGGGATGGTGGAATTGGTAGACACGCTAGCTTGAGGTGCTAGTGCTGCGAGGCGTGGCCGTTCAAGTCGGCTTCTCCGCATAAGGACTGCTTTATGGCGGTCCTTTTTTTTTTTGCTTTGTCTTTGCCGGACGAGATCCGGTAATCTATAGGGAACCTCGAAAAACTTCAGTTTTTCGAGGTAACTCTGAAAACGCGACGTTTAAAAGCCCGTAATTTCGGGCTTTTAAACTCGACAGGCATTCGAAAAAGTCATTGAAAATGAGTTTTTCGAGATGCCCTATATTTTTTCAAAAATTTCAACAAATTCAAGTTTTTTCATTTGACTAATACATAGAATGCCTTTATAATTGAATCATAATATAACCCCTAGGGAGGCCAAAATTGGCAAAAGTAGAACTGAAGGGTATTGGTAAGGTTTATGACGGTGGAGTTCGTGCCGTTCAGAACGCCAATATCACTATCGAAGACAAGGAATTCTGCGTATTCGTAGGTCCTTCTGGATGCGGTAAGTCAACAACTCTCCGCATGGTCGCAGGTCTGGAAGACATCACTGAAGGTGAGCTTTACATCGACGGTGAACTGATGAATGAAGTCCCGCCAAAGGACAGAAACCTCGCCATGGTATTCCAGAACTATGCTTTGTATCCTCATATGACAGTATATGACAACATGGCTTTCGGTCTTAAAATCCGCAAGATGGACAAGAGCGAGATCCAGCGTCGTGTTGATGAGGCTGCAAAAATCCTTGGTTTGACACAGTATCTGGATCGTAAGCCAAAGGCTTTGTCTGGTGGACAGCGTCAGCGTGTTGCCGTAGGTCGCGCTATCGTTCGTAACCCGAAAGTCTTCTTGTTTGACGAACCTCTTTCAAACCTTGATGCTAAGCTCCGTGTTACAATGCGTGGTGAAATTGCTGCATTGCACCAGAGACTTCAGGCTACAATGATTTATGTTACCCACGACCAGATCGAAGCTATGACAATGGGTACAAAGATTGTTGTTATGAAAGACGGACACGTTCAGCAGATTGGAGAACCACTCTATCTGTACAACCATCCGATCAACAAATTCGTTGCAGGATTCATCGGTTCACCGCCAATGAACTTCCTCACCGT
>JAGADS010000230.1 GCA_017613485.1 Treponema sp. | reverse complement strand
GACCAATCTGAGCATCTGAACCCATAGCACCCTGGATGTGGATGACATTGTATTCAGGAAGGTTCTGTGACTTGAGCCAACTTACTGCTGTGTCACCTTCTTTTGCCATGTCAGAAACAACAGCTGCCTCATAAAGATCATCAGCAACATTGATCATGCGGTCAAAAAGGAATACCTTTACACCGGCCTTCTGTGCCTTTTTAAGAGTTGATTCCCAACCGTCAGTAGCAGCGGCAGAAAGAAGAATGTAGTCTACACCGTCAGCAATGAACTGAGTTGCGGCATTGAGCTGCTCGTCATTCTTAAGGCTGTAGAAAGTCTTTACATCATAACCTTTGGCAGCTGTAAACACAGTTTCGAAATCCTTTACGTTTGCAGCACGATAACCTGATTCAGACGGAGGGTTGTTGATAACACCGATTTTGATTGTTCCGTCACCTTTTTTAGCAGACTGTTTGTTGCAAGATACGAATAATGATGCTACACACATAATGGCAGCAGCAAGTACAACGCTTTTTTTCATCTAATTTTCCTCCTCATAGATGAGTTATTCTTACGTGATTATAATACGCCCGAACAGCCCCTTTTTGAATGAAGATTTTTAGGAATTTGTTTTGAAATTTTTTAGGATTTCATGATTTTTAATGAATTTTTATCGAATTTAGGTATTTTTTTTACTGAAAAAGGTTAGGATTTTTACATATAGAGGGGATTTCTCTACATAGTCTAGAATAAAATCTCAAAATTTACTATAATATCAAAAATATACTCGGAGATTGGTTTTTCTTTATATGATAATAGAATGTTACTTTTCTTCCGATATTTTATCTGGAGCTTTTTGTGACTTCTGGACATAAAACTGCATTAAGTTTACTCATAACCATCCTCATCTTTTCCCTGCTTTGCGTAATAGCTTTTGCGGGGGGCTTTGCATTCATCGAAATGCACTACTATGAGCCGAGGATTGTAAAGAACATAAACCAGACGCTAGACTCCATATCAATTGATTTTGACGAGTATATTTCCACCCTCAAGTACAATTTTGCCTGCTATGCCACTGCTCCGGAATCCAAGACTTTCTTTGAGCGGGAAAGTACAGTCACCGACATGGAAAACCGGCAGATGCTCACTGCAAAACTGATGGAAGGCAACCCTGGCCTTGAGGGAATACGCGTAGTTGAGACAAATGACCATCACATTCACTACAGCACATATCCTTCCGATCTTATGATGCAGACAGAGGATTACATTTCTTACCAGGATTACAACGACTCAATTCCATTCTCCTCGATTCTTGTTCCCGATACAAATACATACACAGACAGCCCTGAAGTCATGGCAGGCTTATGCTCGCTTTATTTTGATGATTCAAAGGACCGCTTTGTTTTCTCTTATCCCTATTTTGACGCATACACAGCTTACCGTGGAACGATAATCTTCTATGTCTATGCCCAGGATTTTACCCGCCAGATAATCAACAAAAACCTGATTGCACTCAACACAAGATCAAAGATAATTGCCCCTCAGGAAACACACAGCGTACGTCAGACAGCACAGAACAGCGGAATTGTCTTTGGATTTCCCTCTGTAGGACGTGAATTGATTGACAATAAGATTCTAAGCAACTGGATAGCAGGTCAGTACGATGTCAATCAGCTGGCACAGGATGAAGACGGCCGCATAATGATTCTTGTGACAGGAACCACTTCAAGCACAGCAAAAATCGGATGGATCTGCAACGATGAGGAATTCACTTTCTCACAGATGGAAAAAATGCTGCTTTTGACATGCCTTTTCATCACCCTTTTCCTGATTATTTTCATGCTGTTCAACTTAAAGCACGATGACAATGTTATAATCCGAGAGAGAATCCATAAATTTGAAATGGCCTTGTTCCGTGAGTATCTTGAACGCAAGGACAGCGAGGATTGGAGCACGCTGCAGAAAACAGCCGCTTTAAGAAAACAGGATGTAAATGCAGAAATCATAAAAAGCCTTGGTGCAACAGGACGAAAGCACAGTACAGAAATAAGCCGTGCACTTGACCAAAGCTGGACGGAATTCCTTCACATCATAAGCGGCTCATACAAAGAATCACTTGCAGAACTCAACTCACAGTCAGCAAAGAATACAGCCCCCGCAGTCGAAACAAAAGTAGAAATCATTGAGCCAGTTCAAATTCAACAGATAGGCCAAGTACCGCAGAATACTGCAGACGATGAAATTCAGGATTTAGAGGAAGTTGAAGAGTTGGAAGAAATCGAAGAAATCTCGGATGCAGAACCTGTAGAGGAAATTCCCGAGGCCGAGCCAGTTGAAGAAATTCCAGAAGTAGAAGATTTGGACGACGTAGAAGAACTTGAAGAAGTTCAGGAAGCAGAGCCTGTGGAGGAAGAATCAGATGATGACCTGGAAATTCCGCAGGTTGAATCCTTCGTAGATCCGCTTGAAGGCACAGAAGATGAGGAAGAACCGGAGCCGCAGGAACTTGAGGAAATAAGCGATGCGGAACCTGTTGAGGAAAACCCGGAAGAAAAAGAAAACATCCTGAAAAGAATCGATGAGCAGAATTTTGAGTCACCCACGTTCATTGAGCTTGATCAGGAAGACAGAGAAAAGTGGCAGAACTAAATCCCTAAGACAAAAAGATAAAATTCCGATAAATATAAGGTAAGAAACGGAGTTTTATACATGGATGATTCATTCAGCATAAACGGCAGCTCAAAAACCTCAGAAAACAGTTCTCCACGCAAAGGCTTGATGCAAAGGGCATTGTCCGCATTGGAAACACCTGATCCACAGGACTCCGAAGTCAAAGTTGAAAAAAAGGTGATAATCCTTGAAAACGGTGTCTTTATGATAAAAGATGACCTTGAGACCTCTGCCGTAAAACAGGATCCGAAACTCAAGGAACTTGTCGATTCAGTCCTGCACTAACGCCTGGCTGATGATTTTTCGTTTACGCTCACCTGGAAATTCTGCATCAGCTGAACAAAATTAAACAGCTTCTTGTAAACCGTAACAGCTTTCTGCTTAAGACTGTTTTCTGCAAATTTATCCAGATCCTTCCAGTTAAGTATAAGCTCGCTGCGCGGGGCCTTTGCAAAATCTTCTATACATGCCTTAAGGTTACGGCCAAAAGCCACGTAATTCTGGGATGCCTCAAGTATTAACTCACCGGCCTCGTCATTTACGTCCCCCAGAATCATCCTTATCATGTTGGCGGCTTCCTTGTCACGCTCTGAACGCGGCAGGTAATTCTTTAGCTTAAGTCCGTATTCTCCTGATTCAGAGACTTTCTCATCAAACTCAGAGAGATTGGCAGAAAGGGATAGAAGCTTGTGGTAGGCATCGCTCATCGGAACGGCCTTCTGCTGGTTGGACCATTCACCGCGCACCAAAATAATGTCAGCCAATTCCCTCAGGTCTTTTTTTGTAAAATCGTCCAGGAACTGATGCAGATAACGGAGCGGATCACAGTAAAGGAATCCCCTGAATCCTTTTTTCTGGAAAGGCTCACTGTTCTCGTCATTATAGTTTGTAAGCTCTGGAACAGTACCGGAGAAAACCAGAGGCAGAAGTGTATCTATCTTTCCTGTCGTCACCTGCTCCTTGATGTTTTCCAGAATATGATCCACCTGACGCTTTATCTCGCCAAGGTATTCTTCCATTATGTGATATTCTTCCACACGGATATGCTCGCGGTAATCTGGTTTCTCTGTAATCAGGCGGACAATCATCTCAAAAATATGGCGGTCACGGATAGGCTTGAGCCTTGCAAGGATTTTTTTCCATACATTAAGTGTCACGGGCTCAACGGAATTCATCTTTTTAAGCAGCTTGAACAGTTCATCCCATGATCCGTCAAAAGGCAGTGCCCATGCCACCGCAATGAAATTCTTTATGTCCTCGGACAGATAGGCACCTGACACTGCATTGAAATGTGGAGTCAAGTCAAAATTACGCTCTTTAATCAAGCCGTCAAATTTCTTAAGCATGTAGTAATAGTCAAACTTACAGAAACTGTC
>JAGADS010000229.1 GCA_017613485.1 Treponema sp. | reverse complement strand
TCCATCTTGAGCGTAATCCTTCCCATGCTCCCACAACGCCAAAATCGGTCAGCACCGTCATGCCTGCACGCTCAAACCATTCTCCGGGTGTAAAGTTCAAGATTGCAGTTTCCCGGCTTATGCATTCAATTATAAAAGTACCGCCGTCTTTAAGCGAGTTGAACACGCTCGTCAGAATCTTCCTGTCATCGTCAATGGAGTCACAGTAACCGAAAGAATTATACAGGTTTACCGCGGCATCGTAAAGAATCCCGTCAGGACTCTTAAACGTCCGCATGTCCTGGTTTAGCGTTTTAATCCTGACATTCTCATCAGACGCACTTTCCTGGGCTGCATCCAGAAACGGCTGTGTAATGTCAACTCCTGTCACATTCATTCCAAGAAGTGCAAGCTCCACGCTTATACGTCCGGGACCACAGCATACATCAAGAACGCTTGAACCTGCTTTTATCCCTGCAAGCGAGCATACAGCCTGTGCGATACCCTTTGCCTCTGCCCAATGCTGCTCGTCGAACATGATAGGCCCGTATTCAAGCCAGAAGTTCTCGTTCTGGAACCATTCCTCAGCCATTACTGCCTCGGTTGAAACTGACAGGGAGCACGTGCGGTTTTATCATCTGCGTCAACAAAGGCATATTCCCTGGTGGCATTGCATATAGGACAGTGCCAGTCAGAAGGTAAATCCTCGAATTTTGTTCCCGGGGCGATGTTTGAGTCTGGGTCGCCTTTTTCAGGGTCGTAAACATAACCGCAGATAACACATTTGTAAGCCATTAACTCCTCCTGCTGATACTGATTTTATCATTCTATGCTGTTTTGTTCAATGGTCTGGAGTTTGGGCATTAACTTAGCTCCTCCCACCGTGCGTAGGCTTTTTCCAGCTCGTCCTGATTCTGGCTGTATTCCTGTCCTGCCTTTGAGGAAACTGCAAAGTCAGATGATGCCATGAGTCCTTCAAGCTCCTTCTGCCTGTCCTCAAGCTCAATGATCCTTTGCTCAAGACTCTCGAATTCCTTCTGCTCCTTGAACGAAAGCTTTTTTGGTTTTGCCGGATTTTGCTCCTGTTCTGCTTTCTGCTCTTTTTTCCTTTCCTGCCCGCGGATTTCCTTCTGCTTTTTTTCTTCCTCTGATCTCTTCATTTCCCGGTAGTCTATGTATTCGCTGCATTTACCCACATAGCCGGAGATTGAGCCGTCGTCCTCGATTATAAAGAGCGTGTCGCATACCTTGTCCATGAAATAGCGGTCATGGCTTACGACAAGCAGGCATCCCTTGAACGATGTAAGGAACTGCTCAAGTATGTTCATCGTGAATATGTCAAAGTCGTTGGTCGGCTCGTCCAGAATCAAAAAGTTGGGGTTGGAAAGCAAAAGCCGTACAAGAAACAGGCGCTTTTTCTCGCCTCCGCTTAATGTGCTTACAGGTGAATGCTGGATTTTCCCCTCAAATCCGAACTGCTCTAAGAACTGTGTTGCGCTCAATGTGGTGCCGTCGTTCATGTGCATTATCTCTGCGGCTTCCTTGACGTATTCCAGGACTGTGAGTGTCGTGTCGGGAAATGTGGGGTTCTGCATGTAATATGCTATCGCCGTGTTCTCGCCCCTGACGACATTTCCCGTGTCGCTTTGGATTGTGCCTGTTATTATGTTAAGGAATGTTGATTTACCCGATCCGTTGTCGCCGAAGATTCCGATTTTCTGGTTCTTGCTGAATGTATAGCTGAAATCCTTGAGTACCTGCCTGCCGTTAAAACTCTTGCTTATGTCATGAAGCTCAAGTATCTTTCCTCCAAGCCTGCGTCCCTCAACCTCAAAGGTAAACCCCTTGTCCTCCCTGAATGTCTCGCGGTTGATCAATGCCATGTCGTGCTGGATTCTTGCCTTTGCCTTTGTTCCCCTTGCACATGGTCCTCGCATCAGCCAGTCACGCTCAAACCTCAGGACCGATTCAATCCTGCGTTCCGTGTTGGCTTCTATTTCTGCCTCTGTGCTTTTCTTCTCAAGATATGTTGAATAGTTTCCAACGTAGAGTTTAAGGCGGTTCCTGTCAAGCTCGTAGATGTGGTTGCATACAGCGTCAAGAAAATACCTGTCGTGGGTGACCATAAGAACAGAGCGTTTTGTCTCCTTCAAATAATTCTGGAGGTAATATATCGTGGATATGTCCAGGTGGTTGGTCGGCTCGTCAAGCATAAGAAGGGGAGTGTCCTCAACTAAAACCTGTGCAAGAGCTACTTTCTTTACCATTCCGCCGGAGAGCTGTGACATCAAAAGCTCAAGGTTGTCTATTCCCAGAGTTGAAAGGATTGATTTTACCTGGCTCTCGTAGTTCCACAGGTCTCCCGCATCCATCTTTGCCGTGAGCATGTCAAACTGTTTCTGCAGGCTGTCCGATACGCCTTTTTCCATCTCGGCGCATGTCTCCTCGTACTGGCGGATTATGTTGAGTTTTGGTGATGATGATTTGAATATATGTGCCCTTATTGTGTCGGTGGGGTTAAATTCCGGGTTCTGGCTAAGGTAAGAGAAAGTGCCGTCGGGTGAAAGCTCCCTGTTCATTACGACAGTTCCTTCGTCCGGCGGCAGTATTCCTGCGATTGTATTAAGGAGGGTTGATTTTCCGCTTCCGTTGCGTCCTATCAGGGCTGCCTTGTCACCTTCGTCCAGTCCGAATGTAACGTCTGTGAAAAGCGGTTTCTCACGCCCGATTTTAGCAAGCTTGTTTACCGATAAAAGATTCATGCATGGATTCTAGCACATAGAGCGCTTATTTGTCCATGATTGTAATTTCTACACGGCGGTTTTTCTCACGTCCTGCCTCTGTTGAATTTGTTGCAATCGGTACTGTGTCCCCGAATCCCTGTGTGAACACCTGGTTCTTTTCGCGTGCCCCTATTGAGATAAGGTAATCGGCTACTGCATGTGCCCTGTTTGCAGAGAGAAGCTGCGGGTCAACGTTGTTGTTTGCCTTTGCCGTGTGTCCGCTGATCAAAAGGTCATTGTCGGGGAACAGGTCAAGAATGCCTGCGATTTTCTGGAGCTTTTCCTTCTCGCTTTCAAGAAGAATTGCGCTGTCCGGCTGGAACTGAATGTTCTCTATGGAAAGTGTGAGTCCCTTGTCGCTTTTCTTTACGTTTACGTTCTTGAGTCCAAGGTCCTTTATCTGCTTCTGAACGTCCTTGATGTTGTCCTCTGTGCTTGTGCGTATGAAATCGGTTACCTCTGCGTGGGCTGTACCGCGGAATTCATACATCCTGCCGTAAGCGGTCTCAATCAGAATGCGGAAATCCTCGGTGTAATGGTCAATCGCACCTTTTTCTGCATCCCAGTAGACAAGCTCGTTGCTGAATCCCATCATTGCCTGCGGATAGTCGGCATACGGGTCAGCTATGGCGGAAAGGTCACGGCGTGGTGTCTCCATGTACATTGAGTATTTTACCTGGAATACGTGGAGTACGCTTGATCCTTTTGACGTAACCTGGTTGTTGGCCTGCTTGCTGATTGAGGAGGCGGCATAGCTCATCTGCTTTACCTGCTTCTGCTCGCGTTTAACGGTTCCAAGATACTTGTACTGTGCAGTAAAAGGAACCTTGTACGGTGTAAGGAGACCGAAATTCTGCCTTAGGTCATGTGCCTCGTGGCCGTCTGCGCTCCATGTGTCACCCGGCTTAACTGCATGATCGGGGAAAATAGGCACGTCACGCACTGTCGGCATGAAATACTCGTCGCCTATAGTGTATTTTCCAAGTTTGTCGCGGTCAAATATGCTCTCGTATTCCTCGCCCCATGAGAAAGAGCCTGTTCCTATGGCGGATTCAGCTTTCTCGGTGGTCATGAATGTAGACTTGTGGTTTGCACTGCCGTCGGAGTTTACCGAAAGCACCTGTGTGGATATGCGGTTTATGATCTCTGCCTTATGGTTCAGGCGCATGTTTACATAAACATCTTCGTTTACAGTGGAGAGAATGCGGTAAGAGTCGCCCTTCTGGTACTTGAATTCAAATTTTACGGGGCCACCGCTTGTGTCGTAGGTCTCGGCGGTCAAAGGTAAAGCCAGGGCAAAAACAAATGACAATAAAAATGCAGTCTTTTTCACGATAAAATACCTCGCTTGTGTATCGGCATAATTGGAAGTCCGCTTTATGAACGTCCTTATCCTGCCAAAATTAAAACCATAAGCGGGGTATTTTGTAACAGTT
>JAGADS010000228.1 GCA_017613485.1 Treponema sp. | reverse complement strand
GTTGATGCCCCGGCCGCTCGGGCCGTAGTCGTACCGGCCCGAGACAGCACAGTAGTCAGCATCGTTGAACCAGCTGCCGCCACGCCCGACGCGGTACGAGCCCGACGACGCACCAACAGAAGATGTACCGCTTGATACGCTTCCGTACCAGTCCCAGCACCATTCCCATACGTTTCCACTCATATCATAGAGACCTTTTCCGTTAGGAGCCTTTGTCTTTACGTTGTGGGTTCCGTAGTCTGGACTTGATGATCCCAAACTATAGGAATTATCAGCATACCATGCAACATCGTCCACAGTATTGCTTCCTGAGTATGTGTATGTGTCCCTGTTCTCATTCCTTTCGGCATACTCCCACTCTATTTCCGTGGGAAGCCTGTATCCGCTGGCATTCCAGTTACATACTGCAGCATTCCATGTTGCAGTGCTTGACGTGGGAACGGCTCCCCATTCATCGGGATTTGTCTTTCCGTCTATCGTGTAGCAGGGTGTAAGCCCTTCAGCCATGCTCCTCCTGTTGCAGTATACAAGGGCATCGTACCATGAGACATAATATGCGGGGTAGTTGTCTCCTTTTCTGTAAGTGTCGTTTGGACTGTTAGCACCTGTGTAGCTACAGTATGTCTCGTATTCCTTCTGCGTCACCTCATGTGTACACATATAAAAATCTTGGATTGTCACATTACGTCAGCTTATAAACACACTTGATGATGGTGTAAGGGTTCCAGAACCGTCAAATGTTCCGCCGCTGATTTTTACGAAGTCAGCAGGTATTCCTTTCCCCCTAAGCTCCACAATCAGGTTTGAGCAGGACACCAATGTCACGGCAAGCACTAAGGCACCAGCAATAAGACTGGGTATAAAATATTTCTTTTTCATTTTCTTTTCTCCTTGTTTTTTAGGATTTTGGTTGAGATTACCGTGTCAAGCACGGTAATGACAGCATATCAAGTCCGACAATGACAGTATGTCAAGCACGGTAATGACAAGCCATAATTTTTGGACGCACTGTCATGCTGAACGCCTGTCTAAAGACAGGGGATTTAGCATCTTAAGGTTTAATGTCAGGATTCCGAATCAAGTTCGGAATGACACAGACCAGCAATAATTTTGCATTCTCAATTTCTAGTTGAACCTGTATACCGCTCCGATATTCATTCCTACGTAATGGCAGATGCTGTCTTTCTCGGGCAGAAGCACATAGTCAGCACCTGCTTTAAATATTACGCCGTTTTTAAGCATATCAAGAAGCACTGTGGCTCCGATTCTGGCACCGTAATCCGCAAACATGCCGCTCACATTCTTTTCTTCCGATTTCACGCTGTTCAGCCTTATGTCAAAGGCGGCTTCAGGTCGCACCGTAATCACCTGGTTTAAACGTAAGTCAACATAGGCACCAAGTGCAAGGTCAAGCGCCCACCATGAGTCGATGTAGCTTTTCTTTCCCACAGGAAAAAGTACGCCTGTCTGTGCGGACAGCCCCACGGCAGAAACAAGACCGTCACCGGAAAGCCTAAGCGGAAGAGGCATTGCGGCTTCCACATTAAATCCTACATTGCCGGTTTCATGCTCATTCATGTCACCAAGTGCAAGCTCAAAACGTGCACCGCCACCAATCTCAAGTCCTCCGAGCGACCATGCGGATGATGCACACAATACTGTAAGAAACAGAGCAAGAACGCTGATTCTTTTCATTTTTCAATTCCCCCACATTTTATGGATATATGTATTATATTTTGGGCTATCTTTTTTGTGACGTCAAGGAAAATAAATTCACTTTTTTTCAAAATTTTGTGCAAATTTTTGTTAAAAATGACATGTCTGATACTATTTATATAGTATAGGGAAATTATCTCCCTAACAAAATTATCTAAAAAGGAGAATTTCTATGAATTTAACAGAGAACACTCAGAGAGAGTACAAGGACAGGCTTTTTAAGGCAATATTCGGACGTAATACTGATGAAAGCAAACGATGGCGACTTGACCTGTACAATGCCCTGAACAACACGAGCTACACCGACCCGGAAGCACTGGAACTTAACACGATTGAAAACGTACTTTACATCACTATGCATAACGATGTTTCTTTTTTGATTGAGGACCAGATTGTTCTTTTTGAGCAGCAGTCCAGTCACAACCTTAACATGCCTTTAAGGGGCTTCCTGTATTTCGCTCAGCTGTATCAGGGGTATCTGGTTGAAACTGACCAGGATGTAAACAGGTGCAGAAGGATTGAGATTCCATCGCCTCAGTTCATTGTGTTCTACAACGGCACAACAGACACAGAGGATGAGTTTGAGATGAGGCTCTCCGACTCCTTCATGTGCAGGGATAAAAGGAGCAGAATTCCCAGTGGAGCTTATGAATTCACCGCGTATGTAAAGAACATCAACGAAAATCACAGCAAAGGACTTCAAAAAAAGTGCAATGCGTTGTATGATTACAGCAGGTTCGTAGGAAAAGTACGTCGCAACAAGGACAGCGGAATGGAAGTTCATGCGGCTGTTAAAAAGGCTGTTGACGAGGCGATAGAGGAGAACCTGCTGGAAGGATTCTTTGCAAGGCAGAAGGCGGAGGTGATTGGTATGATTCTGGAAGAGTTTGACGAGGAGCGTTTCAAGAGGAACATGCGTGCTGAAGGCTATGAGGATGGGGTTTATGACAAAGCCATCGAAGACGCAGAAAACCTTCTGCGCTTAAATGTTCTCTCCTATGAGCAGATATCACAGTCTATCGGTCTCCCACTTGAAAAAGTGCAGGAACTTGCAGAGAGTATTACGGTTAAATCTTAATTATTATAGAGGTGAATAATGAACAAGGATTTTGAGACACTTGACAGGGTAATTGGCAAGATTCCGGACTTTCCGAAGCCTGGGGTTTTGTTCTATGACATTACGGGCATACTGCGCCATCCGAAGGCATTCCGCTACTGCATTGAGCGCATGGTGGAAATCTACTCCTCAAAAAAAATTGATGCCGTGGCAGCCATCGAGTCACGCGGTTTTATTTTTGCTTCCCCATTTGCAGAAAAAATGGGCATTCCCCTGATACTTATACGCAAAAAAGGCAAGCTTCCCGGAAAGACATATTCATGCGCGTACAACCTTGAATACGGAACAGCAGAAGTTGAGGTACACTGCGCGGACATACAGAAAGGACAGCATATTCTTCTTGTGGACGATTTGATTGCAACCGGCGGAACCCTCACAGCAAGCAAGAAACTGGTTGAGATGGGAGAAGCAAAAGTCACTGATGTATTCGGTGTCATAGGCCTGCCCTTCCTGAATTACAAGAAAACCCTGGAAGGGCTTGACGTGACAACCCTGATTGAATACTCAACGGAAGCCGTCAAGTAAACAGACTGCAAGACAGATTATTGAACGCTTGTATGATTACATGCCATCGCTATACGTTTGGCCCTGACTTCCTCAAGATAGGACTTCAGGCCCTCTCCATTAGAGGTGGCAATATCTTTTTTTAGGACAGAAAGTGCATTTTCAAAATTCTCTATGTGCTCGACAAGCTTTTCCTTGTTGCTGATAAAAAGCTCGGTCCATAAAGGTGCGTTGATCATTGCTATGCGTGTAAGGTCCTCAAAGCTTCCACCGCCAAAAGCCGTTATATCCGGTCCGTCGGCACTTTGAACCAGGGCACTTGCTATAACGTGGCACAGCTGACTTGTAAAGCCAATCTTCCAGTCGTGGGTATCACATGAGGTCTCTGTTATACGTGAGAATCCCATCTCGCCGATAAGGTTCTTAAAGAGCAGGACGTTCTCGGTTTTGTTTTCTTTTCTTGGACAAAGGATGTAATTGTGGTTTATAAAATATTTTGCGTTTGATGCGGCATAACCTTCTTTTTCACCGCCTGCCATAGGATGACCGATAATGAAATCAACATCATCACGGACCAGAGAATCACCCTCGTCAATAAAGATTCCCTTGACGCCGCTTATATCTGTTATGATTGAGCCCGACTTGAAGCTTTCCCTGTGCTGCTTCAGGAAGTCAACAGTGGCATGGGGATAAAGACATACAAACACAATGTCACACTCACAGAGCATCTGCTCCACCTGGTCAGAGGTGAACGTCTTGTCGGTGATGCCTTCCTGCATTGCAAGATTAAGGCATGCCGTACTCCTGTTGCAGGCATAGATCTTTCCGCTTGAGCTTGAACGGCTCAGGATGTTCTGCCTGATTGATTTGGCAAAAGAGCCTCCCATTATTCCAAGTCCGACAATTCCGTATGTCAATTCATCAAGTCGTCTCATCTTTATCTCCGATTACATTGTCTTGTCATCAACAGCCGCGATCTTGTTGAGCTTCAGCATCAATTCATTGAACATGACAGGTGTCAGCTGCTGGGATGCATCACTCAACGCTTTCTCCGGATTACAGTGAACCTCAATCTCCAGACTGTCAGCACCGATTGCAACAGCCGCCTTTGCAAGATCACCTACCATCCATCTGATTCCGCATGCATGGCTCGGGTCAATCACGACAGGAAGATGGCTTACCTTGTGCAGGTATGGAACGGCGCTCAAGTCAAGGCAGTTGCGTGTGTAATTATCGTAATAGCGGACACCGCGCTCACAGAGGACGATATTCTCATTTCCGTTTGCCATTATGTATTCAGCAGACATAAGAAGCTCTGTCAAGGTACCGGACAGGCCCCTCTTCAACAGGATTGGTTTACCGCATTTTCCAAGTTCCTTAAGAAGATCAAAGTTCTGGAAATTACGTGCTCCGATTTGAATCAAGTCAACATCAGTAAAATATTCAAGTTCCGTGATGGACATCAGCTCAGTGCAGATTGGAAGTCCTGTTTCCTTTTTTGCCATGGAAAGAAGCTTCAGGCCCTCAACACCGAGTCCCTGGAAACTGTATGGTGAAGTACGTGGTTTATATGCTCCACCGCGAAGTATGCGTGCACCAGCCTCTTTTACAGCCCTGGCCGCATCCATTATCTGGGTCTCATTCTCAACAGAACATGGGCCTGCGATTACAGGAATGGTCTTTCCGTCTCCGATAGTGCATGAGACAACACCGCTCTGGCCTCCTCCAACAGTAACAACAGTATTCTGCGGATGGAATGAACGGCTTGCCATTTTATATGGGGCAGAGACACGCTCGGCTGACTCAACTATATCGTTTGCAAGAAATGCCTCGGGATCAAGCTTTGATGTATCTCCCAGAAGTCCGATAAGCGTTTTATTCACACCGGTTGAAAGATGAACGCCAAATCCCCTTTCCTTTACATCCTCAACGAACTTGTCAACGGCACTTTTCTCCGTTCCCTGCTTCAATACGATAATCATTTTCTTTTCTCCTTGTCAGATATATTTGCAAAAAAAAAGAACCCTCCTTTGCGGAAGGTTCCTGTATTTACCGGTATCACAAAACACACCGTTATACGGCAAGACTTCCGCGCTCAGATGAGAAATAATAATAGCCAGAATAAAAGTAGGCCAACAATGAGGAATAGATTTTCTGAGCCCAGCGGGTTATGTTTTTCATAGTGGATTAAAACTAACATATAAAATGGAATGTGTCAATCAGCAAACGAAAAGCCTATGCATGACGCTGTCCTTCGGTAAGTTGAACACGACAGTCCGCTTTTGTTTCCTATGCGTAAGGCCGTTGTTGTTCCGCCGTCAAGCTCTATCGCATCCGTGCAGCCCAACCTGCTGAATATCCTTGCACACTGTGCATAAGAAAGTCCCCTGCTCTGTTCAGGAAATTCACCCTCGCATGCAAGTATAAAAATTGTCTTTCCACCGTCAGCTATTCCAACTGCCATCCTTGAGTCGTATGAATGACGGGACGTGTTCACTTCATCTCCGTTTACAAGCACAGCATAAAAGCCCCCGAATACATTCTGATGCAATGCTATTGAATCCGCTTTCTGAGACGAAATCACACAGGCCCTGTATTCCTCCCCATTCCTGTCAAATGCAAGGGCGGCATACTTCTGTACTGGATCAAATACAATCTCACCATGAACCTTATGCACACCGACTATTTTCGTGCGGGAATCAATGACAGATTCAAAAGGACTTGAGTTGAACGAGACCTCACATGAATTATTCTTGGAGAAATCAGAAAGATAAATGCGCTGAACCTTACCATCCTGGACATCATCAGGCATCGGATAGCATACAAGGCTAAGGTCAGGCGAAGAAAGATCAACACGGACAAGGGTATACAGGATCGGGAAGCGGCTGTTATGGTATCTGGCATAGCTCAGCCCCGGACGCACTTGAATCCAGCTGTATTCCTGCGGTATGTAAAGGTCTTCGGAAGAGACAATCTCCTCGTCACTTAGCGAATATGAAAGAGAAAGGCATGAATAAAAAAATATTGAGGACAATAAAAAAAAGAACCCCACAACTGAATGCAAGGTTCTTTTCTTTAGTCCACAGGAATTAGTATGACTTTGAATCATGTGATCTGTGGTTTTTCTTCATCAGCTTGCGCTGCAATGTCTTGTTCTTGCGGTTCAAGATGGTGGAAGGCTTTTCGTAGTATTCGCGCTTCTTGTATTCACGGATAATACCTTCTTTTTCAATCATTCTCTTAAAACGCTTGATTGCCTTTTCAAGGTTCTCGTTATCGTCAACAAAGATTGTTGCCATTGTTCTTTTCACCATCCTTACCCAGAAGTTTCTTGGGAGTCTTTATTATGCCAATTGTTCACGCCTGTGTCAAGAGGGAATTCATGGCTTTGACAAAAGATGCAGGATCCGTTATTTCCTCTCCGCTGATAAGCAAAGACTGGTCAAGAAGAACCTCACATACATTTGACACGAACTCCTCGCTCACGTCACCCTCAAGTTTCTTTACAAGGGCATGCTCGCCGTTAATCTCAAGGATCGGTTTTACAAGTCCGCCAGATCCATGTCCCATCGCACGCATCATGCGCTCCATCTGCAGGGAAGGATCGTTTTCATCGATTACAACACATGCAGGGCTGTCAGAAAGCCTCTTTGATAGAACAACATCCTTTACGCGCTCACCGAGTGCCTTCTTGATTTTCTCCTGTACCGGCTTGAAGGCATCTTCCTTTTTCTTTGCCTCGTCCTTGTCAATACCGAGCTCTTCATCGCTACCAGCACGGTTAACTGCCTTAAGCTCAAAGTCCTTGTATTTTCCGAAGCCCGGAATTACAATGTCGTCAATCTCATCTGCCATGATCAGGACCTCAAAGCCCTTGTTCTTGTATGCCTCCAGAAGCGGAGATGCTCGCAGGTTCTTCTCGTCTGTTCCTGTTATGTAGTAGATTGCCTTCTGTCCGTCCTTCATACGGCCTACATAATCTGCAAAGCTTACCCAGTTACCGTCACCAGTTCCTGCTTCATCAGTACTCTTAAAGCGAAGGATCTCTGCAATCTCATCCTTGTTTGCATAGTCTGAGTAAAGGCCTTCCTTGAGGGGGCGGTTGTAGTTCTTTACAAAGTCATTCCATTTTTCAATTGTAGCCTTTTCTTCGTCTGTCGGCTTTTCTGCCTTGCGTGCCTTGTCCGCATTTTCACC
>JAGADS010000227.1 GCA_017613485.1 Treponema sp. | reverse complement strand
CTCATTGCTTTGAAGATTTGGATTTTGCTTTAGTCCCTTTAGGTATGCGTCAAAAAATTCCAAGTGGCATTTGCAGAGATTTTCATGCATGACATCCGCGTCCAGTTTTCCAACAGCAGACTTCATCGGAACCTGATACTTGGAATCAGCAAAACCGATATGCTTCATGCCTCTGAATAAAACTTTATATACAGGCTTTGTATGACGAAGATATGCCCGTGTCGCAATATTCTCATTTTGCTCGCAGCTTATCTGCATAAAAGGCTTAGTCTGAATATCATTCGTGTAGTCGCCGAAAAGGCCACCGTCAATGTTTATTCCGCAGACAAAATCCTTGTTCCTTGAGCAAAGTGCATAGGCTGTATTTCCTCCAAAGGAATGTCCCGAAACTCCGACACCTTTCTCAAAATCAATCAAATCAGAGAAATTCTTTTTTGCATATTCAAGTGCGGCCTCATTATCCTTTACCCATTCGGGGAGCCGGTTCATCATATACCTGCAGTATTTATTCTTTGCCTCATCAAACATTCGGGAAAGCTCCTCATTGCTTCCTTTTGCCTTAATGATCTTAAACATTGCCAGAAGACCGCCGAGCATAGGCTCATACAGCTTGGTATTTTTCTTATCAGAGAAAACAAAACTTCCATCATCAAATTCCGTGCATAGTCCTTCCAGCGAATGTGCCACAGAAATCACGACATAACCGTGGGAGGCAAGCTCTATGCACAGGAATGAATTACCCTCGCGATAAGAATTATAACCATGATTGAAAATAATCAGCGGAAATTTTTTCTCAGGGATTCTTGGAGCATTCGGGTAACACTCAGAGACATTGGCCTCGGGGTTATTCTTAAAATCTGGCGCAAAATGAAATGAAAGCTTAAAGCCCTTTATCATGTTCTCGGACAATGCCACCGCTTTTGGAAGATCCTCTACACTTTCTTTAAGAACAGGATAATACACCCTTGCAGCGACACTCCGCATTCCACCAGCAGGCAGAACTTCCTCCCTGTGGTCTTTGACTGTGTAGGTAAACGTCCCCACGGCATATTCGCCCCTTGGTTTCGGGAAAGCCTTTTTCATCTCTTACCTCCATAGCTGAGATTTGTCTGGAAGAATTAAATCCGAAAATCTTTACGCAAAAACAGGCCTTCTTTTTTCCTTTGCACACTGGACAAGAAACAAATTAATCAGATTCTGATAAGAAATACCTGTTTCTTCTGCAAGTGTCTTAAAATACTCTACAGCATTATTGTCCAGGTTAATCGTCACAGGTCTTTTATTCTTTGCATACCATGGACGGAATTCTTTCAACTCCTCTTCGGTCATGGCAGGGCAATCCTCGGAGGGAGTAGGCCTGGCATTGCGAATAAGCTGTTTTTCCGACTCGGTAAGTGGCGGAAGGTTCTTTAATTCATCTAAGGTCATAGTTGTCATAGTACTCATTGTTTTCCTCCTTTGTTGCTTTTCGTGCTGAAATCAAGCGGGTTCTGTCGCCTCTTTCTGTGTAGACAACAAAAATAATATCATCAACCTTTCCAATTACATTCCATCGGTCTTCCGTGTTTGTCGAATGGTTCTTGTCGTATTTTTCAATACGCTTCTCATCAAGAAAGACACGAACTGCAAATTCAAAACTGATGCCATCGTGTTTTCGCTTGTTTATTTCATTCTTCTCATTATCCCATTCATATATCATATTTATATTATACATATACCATAAAGGTTCTGTCAAATAATTTTGAATTTCCTTGTAGTCGGATCAGCCAAGGCAAAAACCGATATTTGTCTTGAAATAATTGATTTATCGCCCTATACTATATTATAGGAAAGTTTTAGGAGGCCTATATGAAACTAAAGACCCCAATTTTGATTTTAACATTTCTCGCACTCAGCACACTCCCGCTATTTGCAGAGAATATCGGAGACAAAATCTACAAGGAAGTCACGGTTGACGGCGAAAAAGTTTCCAAGTGGCTGGTTTATGACTCGGTTACGGAATATAATCAAGATGGGAAAATTATATACGAAAAAAAATCCAACGGCCATGAAGAATGGTACGAATATGACTCCAAAGGGAAACTAATACATGAAAAAAAATCCAGCGGATATGAATATTGGTACGAATATGATTCTAAGGGGAATAAAATATACGAAAAATATTCCAACGGCCGTGACCACAGTACAGAAGAATGGTATGAGTATGATTCCTTGGGAAACCAAATACACAAAAAATATTCCGACAGCTATAACTGTAGCTATGAAGAATGGTACGAGTTTGACTCCAAGGGAAATAAAATTCACAAAAAAGATTCATTTTCAAAGGAATCTTATGGCCATGAAGAATGGTACGAATATGACTCCAAGGGAAATGAAATACACTATAAGAATTCCAGTGGCACTGAATATTGGTACGAGTATGATTCCATGGGGAAACTAATACATAAAAAAGAATCCAGCGGATATGAATATTGGTACGAATATGATTCTAATGGTGAAAAAATACATTCCAAACGTTCAGATGGCTATGAACATTGGTACGAATATGACTCTAATGGAAAGATTATTTACGAGAAGGATTCCAAAGGCCTTGAATGGTGGGGAGAGTATGATTCTAATGGAAATGTAATACATTCTAAAACCAATTATTCGTTATCTTCTTTTAAAGCTTCTCGGTCATGGTATCACTCATGGTACGAATACACTTTCTATCCCAACGGGAAAGTTAAGACAGAAAAGTGTTTCAAAACATTTTAAAATGCAGGAGGTTATATGTCTGAATTAGGATTTTCGGAACTTCAAACACAAGTTGAAACATTACCTTTTTATCAACTCGTCCTACTAAAAGGGCAAGTAGACAGAATGCTTGAAAAAGAAAATAAACGCAAATCCGATGAGTTTGTTTCAGAAGGACTTGCCTGGCTAGACAGTATCGCAGGAAGCGTACACCGAGAAATAGATTTTGAAAAAGAACGTGCTGAAATGATGGAGAGGAAATAACATGAAACCAAAGCTCCAAATTTTAATCCTATTATTTCTCGCACTCAGCACACTCCCACTATTTGCACAGAAAATCGGAGACAAAGTCTACAAGGAAGTCACTGCTGACGGTGAAAAAGTTTCTAAGTGGCTGATTTTTGATGAAATAATTGAATATAACAAAGATGGGAAAGAAATACATGAAAAATATTCATATGACCTTGAGTATTGGTATGAATATGATTCAACAGGAAAAAAGACACATGTACGAAACAGTTCCATACTTGGCGAAAATGAAGGATGGTACGAGTATGACTCCAATGGGAATCAGATACACTACAAATCTTCCAACGACTATGAAACTTGGTATGAGTATGACTCAGAAGGAAATGAAATATATAGAAAATCATCCGAGGGGGATGAAACTTGGTATGAGTATAACTCTAGTGGAAAACTAATACATAAAAAGTCCTCCGATAATTCTGAATCCTGGTATGAGTATGATTCTAATGGAAATCTAATACATGAAAAATCCTCTGATGGTTCTGAATCATGGTCAGAATATGATAATAACGGTAACAGAATTCATTTAAGAGGAAACAACAAGGTATTAGGTAAATATGAATATTGGATTGACTATGATTCTAATGGAAATCGAATACATGATAAATCCTTAAAAGGTTCACACTCATGGTATGAATACACTTTCTATCCCAACGGGGAAGTTAAGACAAAAATGTGTTTCACAACACTTTAAAATGCAGGAGGTTATATGTCTGAATTAGGATTTTCGGAACTTCAAACACAAGTTGAAACATTACCTTTTTATCAACTCGTTCTACTAAAAGGGCAAGTAGACAGAATGCTAGAAAAAGAAAATAAACGCAAATCAGATGAGTTTGTTTCGGAAGGACTTGCCTGGCTAGACAGCATCGCGGGAAGCGTCCACCGAGATATAGATTTTGAAAAAGAACGTGCTGAATGGAGAGATGAGAAATATGGACGTGCTGATTGATTCCAATATCATAGTCGATGTTATTCAAGAAAGAGAACCTTTTTGCTCATATTCAAAAAGCATAATAGCTATGTGTATTAAAGATGAGATTACAGGCTATGTTTCAGCACACTCATTGTGCGATCTTTTCTATATTCTAAGGAAAGACAAAACTATTTCTGAAAGACTTGCTTTAATCGCAAACCTTTGCAAATACATGAATGTAATATCCGAGAAACAAGATGATTTTGAAGTACTTTCAGAAAATCCTGCAACAAAAGATTTAGAAGATGGATTACAGATGCTGTGTGCAAAGAATTACAATCTTGATTACATTATTTCAAGAAATATAAAAGATTTTGAATCTTCTTATGTTCCTGCCATAGACCCCTGTGATTTTTTGAAATTGATAAAACAGGAGAATTAACATGAAACTAAAGCTTCCCATCTTGATTTTAACATTTATCGCACTCAGCACACTCCCGATTTTCGCACAGGAGCTCGGACTGGAAGTCGGACCGAAAGTCGGGGATAAAGTCTACAAGGAAGTCACTGTGGATGGAGAAAAGGTTTCAAGGTGGCTGGTTTATGACTCCATTACAGAATATAACCAGGATGAAAAAGAAATACACTCCAAGAATTCCGGCGGCACTGAAGATTGGTATGACTATGACTCCAAAGGGAATAAAATACACTACAAATATTCCGGCGGCTATGAAGCATGGTTCGTATATGACTCCAAGGGAAATCTAATACACTACAAGGATTCCAGCGGAGATGAAATATGGTACGAGTATGACGACAATGGAAATCAAATACATCACAAGAATTCCAAGGGGTCTGAATCTTGGTACGAGTATGACGGCAATAGAAATAAAATACACTTCAAGCAATCCAACGGCTTTGAAGCATGGTACGAATATGACGACAAAGGAAATTTAATACACTACAAGCCTTCCAAAAGCTTTGAAGAATGGTATGAATATGACACCAAGGGAAATAAAATACACTTCAAGGATTCCGGCGGTTTTGAAGAATGGTACGAGTATGACAGCTATGGAAATCAAATACACTTCAAGCAATCCAACGGCTTTGAAACATGGTACGAATATGACACCAAGGGAAATTTACTACATTACAGGCAATCCAACGGCCTTGAAATCTGGTACGAATACACATTCCACCCCAACGGAAAGGTAAAGACAAAAAAGTGTTTCACAACACTTTAAAATACAGGAGGTTATGTGTCTGAATTAGGATTTTCGGAACTTCAAACACAAGTTGAAACTTTACCCTTTTATCAACTCGTTATATTAAAAGGACAGGTTGACAGAATGTTAGAGAAAGAAAATAAACGCAAATCCGATGAGTTTGTTTCAGAAGGACTTGCCTGGCTAGACAGCATCGCAGGAAGCGTCCACCGAGATATAGATTTTGAAAAAGAACGTGCTGAAATGAAACATATAAATTACTAAGTAGTGTTTACAGAAAGTATTTTTTTTTGAAGAGCAAAGTCACGCGGATTCGAAATTACTAACGCAATTTCTTCACAATAAAGAAGTTTTATTGACAGTATACTTTTTTTTTGTATAGTACTTCAATAGGAGAGTGTATCTCCAAGGAGTATTATATGAAAAGAACAAACAAGATTTGCGTATTGGCAGCATCTTTGATTCTTGCCTTGGGTCTTATGGCATGTAGCAACGGAACACAAGATTCTGGTGATTCAAATTCCTCTGGAGGTGGAAGTAATTCTGGCGGTGGAACTGTAACAAGTCAATATGCCCCGTTTGCAGGAACCAGTTGGACGGCAAGTGCTGGTGCCATCTCTTTAACCTTTAACAATGACGGAACTGTTACTGGATCAGGAACTTCAACTTTTGGTGTATCTAGTTATACCGTGTCTAATGCAGGAAACTCTTATGAAGCAATTTTTAATGTTAATACCGCAGGAACAGAACAATCCAAATTAGTCATTGCAAGCGCAAGTGCAACCAGCGGTCGTATCTGGGTCAGATACATAACAGACGGAACCCCCGGAGAATGGGAGGGAACCCCAACATACCTTTACAAATAATAATCATTTATAATATCCAATAAGCAAGATTTGCCGTGGACGCATAGACTTTACCCTCTGTGTCCACGGCAATTTTTTTCCTTGACAGGTGCTCATTTTTCGATGATAATTATTTTAGGAAGCTCAAAAAACCTCTGTTTTCGAATGCCATTGATATATTCAACAGGAGAGGATAGACACAAAAACTATTACAGATATAATCCCAACAAGGAGTACCTATGAAAAAAACTTTTACCTTCATATCTTTAGCGTGCCTTTCCCTTTTTCTTTTGGCCTGTGACAGCTCAAAAACCATTCAAACCATCGATTTGACGGAGGGAAACCCAAGCCAAGTAATAACGATAGATGTCAGCAAGGGAGACAGCCTCAGCATCTGGAATTCGATTGACATAGAGTACTATGATGACTTTGATCTGCAATATACCCTGGACATGCAGCTCAACTCAAAAGCAGGCGTAACAAAAACAATTGACGGGAAAAACCCCAGCATCAAAATGATGAGCAAAAACATAAACATCAACGGTAAGTGCCACACAAGCTGGCAGACGGGCAGAATCCTTTCCGGCATCAATATTTCTGAAGACGGAAAATTAAAGATAAAAATCACCCCGGAAATCAAGGGCAAAAACCTTACCGTTATAAGAAATGCCATTCAGATAAAAAAATGAGGAAATAGACATCAGGCCTGAAAAAGTCATTGTATTATGATAAAAAGTCTTACAGGAGCAAGGTACATGAAACTAAAGCCCACAATTTTGACTTTAACATTTCTCGCTCTAACCACACTTCCGATTTTCGCACAGGAGATTAGACTAGAAGTCGGACTGGAAGTCGGACTAGAAGTCGGGGATATAGTCTACAAGGAAGTCACTGTTGATGGGGAAAAGGTTTCAAAAAGGCTTATCGTTGGTGAAATTATAGAATACAACCAAGACGGAAATAAAATACATGAAAACAGGTTAAACTCAAAAGAATATTGGTACGAATATGACTCCAAAGGAAATCTAATACACGATAGATCTTCCACAGGCTATGAATCATGGTATGACTATGATTCCGAGGGAAATGAAATACACAGCAAGTCTTCCAGTGGCTACGAAACTTGGAATGAGTATGACTCCATGGGAAATAAAATACACTTAAAGTCATCTGTTGGCTATGAAGAATGGTATGAGTATGACTCTATGGGAAATCAATTATACACTAAGGATTCTAGAGGTTATGAAAGTTGGTACGAATATGACTCCATGGGAAATGAAATACACTATAAGAATTACAGCGGCTATGAAAGATTGTATGAGTATGATTCCAATGGAAATGAAATACACTACAAGGATTCCAACGGAGTTGAATATTGGTACGAATATGACTCTGAGGGGAATCAAACACACTGCAAGTTTCCCGGCTACTATGAGCAGTGGTACGATTATGACTCCAATAGAAATATGATACATTTCAAAGATTCCTACGGTGCTGAATCGTGGTGTGAGTATACATTCCACCCCAACGGAAAAATAAAGACAGAAAAGTGGTTCAATACATTTAAAACAAGAGCCGAGTCTTTATTTGAATTAGGATTTAAGAATTTCAAACGGAGGAAATAACATGAAACCAAAAATCCCGATCTTGCTTTTAACATTTATCGCACTAAGCACACTCCCGATTTTCGGTCAAAATGTCGGATTGAAAGTCGGACAGGAAGTCGGAGACATACTCCTTAAAAATGTTAATGTGGACGGTAAGCAGACTCCAAAACTTGTGATTGTTGATTCGTATTATGAATACAGAAAAGACGGAAAAGAAATATACGGCAATAATTTGGGAATAATGGAATTTTTGTATGAGTACGACTCAAAAGGAAATGCCGTACACAAACAGACAGGCACTTCATCAGGTACAACGGAATCATGGAGCGAATTTGATGAAAAGGGAAATATAACACACTGCAAAATAAACAGTGATGTAATAGGTGATATGGAATATTGGCGCGAGTATGACAAAAAGGGCAATATGATATATGAGCATCGAATTGGGGAAGATACAGGTGATTATGAATACTGGTATGAATATGACAAGAAAGGAAAACAGATAAAATACAAAGTCTCAACCGGGTTTGAAAAAACATTTGAATATGACACAAAGGGAAAGCTGATCCACGTCAAGGCATCCGATGGCTCTGAAGAATTGTACGAATACGACAAGAAAGGAAATCAGATTTTTCACAGTGATACAAAGTTGTTTGACGAATGGTTTGAATATGACACCAAGGGCAACATGATATATTCGAAAAACAGCACCGGTACTGAAGAATGGTACGAGTATGACAAAAAAGGAAACAAAACTCATGTAAAATGGTCATTTAATGATTTTGAATATTGGATGGAATATGACTCAAAGGGAAATGAGATACACATGAAGTATGCAAACGGTACAGAAATCTGGTACGAATACACATTTCACCCCAACGGAAAGGTAAAGACAAAAACTGGATACAGGGCCATTCAATAAACAGTAATTGTTCCGAAATTCTTCCGAAATTCTTCCGAAATTCTTCCGAAATTCTTCCGAAATGCCGATAAAATCTGTATGAACACAGAGGAAATAAAAAGGTTGATTTCCGGCGGAGAAAACTCATGGCTTGAGTTTAAACGCTGTGGGAACGGAATCGAAAGTGATGTTTACGAAACTGTATGTGCTTTTGCAAATCATTATGGTGGAATCATACTTTGCGGAGTACTTGATGACGGAACGTTAAACGGTATTCCATCTAAGGCCGTAACTTCCATGAAAAAAAATTTTGTCAATACAATATCCAATCCTGAATTGTTTTCACCAACCCTGATGCTTGAGCCTGAATCTATCAAGATTGAAGACAAGGTGATTCTTTATATAAAAGTGCCGTCAAGTCCCGACTTGCATACTTATAAAAAAGTGATTTACGACCGTGTTTTCGAATCCGACATAAAAATCTCATCGACCACAAAAATAGCGGAGATGTATATCCGCAAACAGAATATTTTCACTGAAAAAAAAGTTTTCAAATATGCCGGGATGTCTGAACTTGAGGAAGGTGCAATTGAAAAATGTCGTCGTCTAGCTGTCTTGAAAAATGATGAGCATCCGTGGAAAAACATGAATGATGAAGAACTCGTAAAAAGTGCACATCTTTTCGGGAAAGACTGGCAGACTGGGGATGAGGGGATGACCCTTGCGGGACTTCTTTTACTAGGTCGGGAAGATGTCATAATGTCCGTCTGTCCTACTTACAAAACCGATGCAATCCTTCGACGTGTAAATCTTGATCGTTACGACGACAGGCTTATAATCTACAAGAATCTTGTTGAAAGCTACGATCTTTTGATGCAATTTTCTCAGAAACATCTTTCGGATAAATTTTTCATGGAAGGCACTCAGACCGTAAGCTTACGGGATAAAATTGTGCGAGAGCTAGTTTCAAATCTCCTTATGCACCGTGAGTTTTCTAGCGCATATATATCGAAATTTATTATTGAAAAGTATCAGATTTACACGGAAAATCCATGTCGAGCTCAGAATCACATTGAAATCACCCCTGAGAATTTCACTCCAAATTCAAAAAATCCGATTATCGCACATTTTTTCACGAGCATCGGATATGCTGATGAACTTGGTTCCGGTACAAGAAATTTGTTTAAGTACTCAGAGCTTTACTCAGGCAAAAGACCTGTGATGATAGAGGATGAGATGTTTACTGCATCCGTTCCTCTTGATGAGAATTATTCTGCGGACTATCAGATTAACATTCCGAAATCGACAGCCGAGGTTTCGGGACTTTCAAAAAGACAGCAGGCAATTGTTGATTTAATGAAAGAGTCTCCAGAAATCACTGCTGTACAGATTGCTGGAAAACTTGGAGTATCATCACGAACAGTAGAGAACGCAATAAAAGTGCTGCGGGAGAAAGGCATGATTGAGCGTCATGGGGCAACAAAAGATGGTGAGTGGATTGTGAAATAAGCACACTACCAACGGAAAGATAAAGACAAAAACTGGATACAGGACCATTCAATAAAGGTTTTTCCTTAGGATAAATTCCCTAAAGCAATGCAAACTGAGATGAATACAGTTTATAGTATGGTCCCAGATGTGCCATAAGCTCATAGTGTGCCCCATGCTCCACAATCTGACCGTGATCCACATAGAAAATGGTTGAGCAGTTCTTGATAGTGGAAAGCCTGTGTGCGATTATAAAGCTTGTCCTTCCGCGAAGCAGCTTGTTGAGTCCCCTCTGCAAGAGAATCTCTGTCTCCGTGTCTATTGAAGATGTTGCCTCGTCAAGAATCAGAATCTTTGGATCTGCAAGAAGAGCCCGTGCAAAAGAAATAAGCTGTCTCTGTCCAACGCTCAGTCTTGATCCCCTTTCGTTTACCTCGGTGTTGTAACCGTCCTCCATCTGCATGATAAAATCGTGCGCACATACTGTCTTTGCCGCCTCAATTACCTGCTCATCGGTGGCATCCATGTTTCCGTAACGGATATTGTCCATGATGGTTCCCTTGAAAATAAAGCTGTCCTGCATCATCACGCCCATCTGTGTACGAAGTGATTTTATGGTCACGTCCTGAAGGTCATGTCCATCCACAAGAATCTGTCCACTGTCGGGATTATAGAACCTGCTCAATAGATTCACGATTGTTGATTTTCCTGCACCGGTCGGTCCAACTATTGCAACACTTTCACCTGGCTCTATCGTAAAGTTGATGTTGTCCAGAACCTTGACACCCTCATCATAGCTGAAGTTCACGTCCTTGTACTCAACTTTTCCGGTAATCTTCGGAAGCTCGTATGCACCTTCTTTGTCTGTGATTGTAACCGGTTCATCGATAGTCTCAAAAATACGCTCCACATAAGAGACCGCCGTAAGAAGATTGTTGATGAAATCCGCAAGTGTGGTAATCGGCTGCCAGAAACGGCTGATGTATGCAGTAAACGCAATAAGAGTTCCCACTGTCACACCGCTGAATCCTATCTGAATCCAGTGTATGCCCAGGACAAAAGCCGCCGCCATCGTTATCGTTGATATAAGCTGAACAAAGGGCCCCATCAGGAATGCAACAGAAACCGCCTTGAGCCATGCCGCACGATATGCAGAGGAAAGGTTATTGAAAATCCTGATGTTCTCTGCCTCACGAACAAATGACTGAGTTACGCGGATTCCGTTTATGCTTTCAGAAATATATGCGTTCAAGTTTGAGGACTTGTTGCTCTGTGCCCTCCACGCCTTTCTCTGTCTCTTCTTCAAGATGAAAACGTATGCGATAAAAACAGGAAGACCGCATAGTACCACCAGTGTAAGGGGAAGATTTATCGAGAACATGAATATGATTATGAAAATCAGCGAGCACAAATCCGTCACCGTGTTGACAAGACCGTTACTAAGGACCTCCGAGAGATTGTTCACGTAATTGACTATCCTAACCTGAATCTTTCCGTGTGGCCTTGAGTCAAAATATGAGAACGGCAGCTTGAGGATGTGGGCAAAAAGATCGGAGCGTAAGTCATGCACGATTCCCTGTCCTATTTTTGTCATTATCCTGATTTTTGTTTTGAGTGCGATTGCTGTAAAAAGAGAAATGCCCAAAGTACAGCCTGCAAGAATCAATATGGTTTTAAAATCCTTGTTTGGTATTGACTCATCCATTATGACTTTAAGGAAGTAAGGATAGAGCATTCCAAGTGCCGCCGTTACAAGCATGAGGATTATGACCGCTATCATTATTTTTGAATGAGGCTTTACATATTTTGCAAGTCTCTTAAGCTGACCGAAATCGTAAGTATCCTCGTATGTTTCATCTATATCGT
The DNA here is from genome assembly GCA_017613485.1 of Treponema sp. Next base: position 13,806 of record JAGADS010000227.1, on the reverse strand, counting down.
ATCTGTTTCTTGCCATCTCAGTTTCCTCCGTCCTGTTCTTCATCCGCAGTAAATTCTCCGTACTGATGATGATAGACCGAAGCATAGTACCCGCCCGCTGAAATCAATTCCTCATGGGTTCCACGCTCAATTATTTTTCCACCGTTCATGACAAGAATCTGATCACAGTCCTTTACCGAGGAAATCCTGTATGCAATTATAAAAAGCGTCCTGTTCGCCGTGACCGATTTAAGCGACTCCTGAATCAGGGTCTCCGTCTCCATGTCAACCGCGGAAGTAGTGTCATCAAGAATGATTATCGCAGGGTCCTTGAGCAATGCACGTGCAAGTGAAATACGCTGTTTCTGTCCACCGGAAAGTCCAACTCCCCTTTCTCCAACCATTGTGTCGTAACCGTCCGGCATTTCCCTGATAAATCCATCTGCATCTGCAAGTTTAGCGGCTGCCTCAACTTTTTCAAACGGACAGTCAGGATCACCGTAAGCAATGTTGCCTTCAATTGTATCGCTGAACAAGAACACATCCTGCATTGCCATTCCGATGTTCTCACGCAGATTGTACATGTCCATCTTTCGCACGTCAGTTCCATCAACAAGAACCTCTCCGGAACTCACATCATAAAAACGGCAAAGAAGATTCATCACCGTTGTTTTTCCGCTGCCAGTACCGCCGATTATGCCGACAGATTTTCCCTTCTCCGTCCTGAAGCTTATGTCGTGCAGGATTTCTTCTCCGTGAGTTGAATATGACACATTCCTGAATTCAACCTCACCGTCAATGTGCTGCTTTACAACCGGTTGTGAAGGAAGCTTTATGTCAGGCTCCACAGAGTATGTCTTGTAGATTTTGTCGATGGAAGCCTTGAAACGCATTGCATCGTTTATAAGCCAGCCCAGCATCCTGAGCGGATTTGTGAGCATCCAGAGGTAACCGTTGACAGTGACAAAATTTCCTATGGTCATCTCGCCACGAATCGTAAGGTAGCCACCGTAGATCATCAGGATTACATTGATTACAGTTCCCAGGAATTCAAATATCGGAACATACCTCTGCCATATTTTTGATGCACGGATTTCACTCTGCCTGAATGCCTCATTTTCTTTTTCAAAACGGTTCCATTCAAAATTTTCCTTGGCAAAGGCACGCACGACACGGTTAGCGGCAATATGCTCCTGTACATAGGAGTTGAGGCTTGAGAAACACTGTCTTACCCCGGCAAAGGCAGGTCCCACAGCCTTCATCTGCATGAACACAACAAGAGCAGTAAACGGAAGGACAGCAAGGAACATCAGGGCAAGCTTTACGTTCACAAAGAAAATCATCACCACCGCGGAAAGAAGCCAGATGCAGTTCCTGAAGACATTGTAGATTACAAAAGCGACAAAGTGACGCACGGCATCCATGTCTCCAGTCTGGCGGCTCATCAAATCACCTGTGCGGTTATTATTATAGAAGGAAAAATCCTCGCGAAGAAGCTTACGGTAGACGGCATCCCTCATGTCAAAAAGAACACCCTGACTTGAGCGTTCAAAAAGCATCTGCGCAAGATACTGGAATCCCTCACGGAAAATGCACACACCAAGAAGAATGGCAACACATTTCCAGAGATACTCGTAATGCCCTCCGACTATAACTGTATCGACAATATAGCCGGACACCTTTGGATTGATTACAGCCATTGCGGAAACAACAGTGATGATGAAAAGCCCGATGAACATTTTTCCACCGTGCTTTTTCAGAAAAGAATTGAACCATTTGAATGCAGTCATTTCGTCTCCTGAGTCTTTTTAAGGCTTGAACAATCCTTATACAGTATAGCAGACAAAAAAACAAGTATTTTTTTGCATTTGACTTACAATTTTTTGCTATCGAGTCAAGGTTCTAGGCTTTCAGTTTATCAGGGCAGACCGCTTTTACAAGGGCACGTGCAAGTATTTTTGCAGGATCTATGAGTGTAATCGGTAGCTTGAAACGTCCCATTGCAAGCGGTATCTCCGTACATCCCATGATAAATGTGTCATATCCGCGTTCCATCATTTTCTGCGTGACCTTCATAAGATTATCAAGGGCCTGTTCCTTTACAGGATTTGAGAACGCCTTTATTCCATATTCCCTGCTGTAGATTGCATTCCAGATAAGCTCTTTGTCATCATCATCAGGTTCGATAATATTGTATTTTTCATCACTGTCAAAGAATGACCTGTATACACCGGATGCATAGGTTCCCATCGTGCAATAGAGGACAATATCATGGCTCTTGCAGTTTTCCTTAACCCACTTGTATGTCTCCTCAACAATGTTCAGCAGTTTAACGTCGATTCCATTCAGCTCAATGAACTTACGCACTTGATTCATGATGATCGGTGAATGTGCCGTATTGCAGGGAATGCCTATGTGGGTTGCACCTGCCTCTGACAGCCTCTGTATCACATATTCAATTCCCGTGCATGGATTGTCTGTCTCAGGATGCAGGATGTAATATGACCTGTCGGTAATCAGCGATGGAGCCGAGATCATCATTACATCGGGATAATCCTGATCACATTTTGCATCAACATTGTCAAAGACTTTCTTCTCCAGATCAAGGCCGGCATAGGGACCTACACCGCCGACTATTCCTATCGCAGGTCTATTTTTTATCAAATGCATAGACACCGTTCCAGTTTGATGGAGGATTAAGCTTGAACTGCTCAGCACGCTCTTTAATGACTTTGGCAGCACTGTCATCAATGCGCTTAATGACAACATTCATATACTTGATACATTTATCCCAGTCGCCTTCAAAGTAATACTTGAGACCGACCTCGTAAACCTGATATGCCTGAAGTTTGTCATGATCAAGTTTATTCTTCTCTGCAAGAAGCTCGTATATGAATATAGGAAGTGTCTTTCCCTTTACTGTTATCTTATCAAGCACACGTGACTCAAATTCATCCTTTACAAGCTCATGAGTTGCACCGCTTATGATGATTTCCGTGCCGTAGTATTTGTTGAGTCCTTCAAGACGGCTGGCAAGATTTACATTGTCTCCTAAAACCGTGTAGTTGATGCGCTCATCTGAACCCATGTTTCCTACAACGACCTCACCAGTATGAATACCGAATCTTGTGCGGAACCTTGGCTTTCCTTCTCTTGTTCATACATTTGAAAGATTGAATCCCTGCATCTGACATGTAAGTGCAGAAAGACATGCTAGACGTGCGTGTGTCTTAACCTCAATGTCAACAGGCGCTCCCCAGAATGCCATGATTGAGTCACCGATGTATTTGTCTATCGTTCCCTTGTTGTCAGTGATTGTATGTGCAAGGAGTGAGAAATAATCATACAGACGGTTAATGAGCTCTTCCGGTTTTGTCTTTTCCGCAATGCCCGTAAAGTTCTCGATGTCAGAGAACATAAGCGTAAGAACCTGTTTTCTACCGCCAATCTCTGCATTCTGATTATTCCGTATGAGCATGGATACAAGATCCGCCGGGACATATTTCTTAAAGTTCATAAGTCCCTGTTTCATGCCCTGGAACGAGAATACCATCGTGTCAATTTCCTTGATTCCAGAATTGATATCCTCATCATCATCCACGATAGAAAGATCCCTGATATTGTTCATCTCATTTGAAAGAATCTTCATCGGCTTTGAGATAAGCGAAGAAATAAGAATTGAAATTATAATCGCAATAAGGATGACGATAACGGAAATCATCATCACCATCTTGTTGTTCTTGTAGACTGTGCCCATGATATCTTCATCAGGAACAATCATTCCTACGTTAAGAGAAAGCTCCTGGTCAATTGTCATGGAGTCAACCTTGCAGAAATAATTCTTTCCCTCTGACTCAAACATGTAGATGCCGTCTTCTGTATTTACCATGCTCTGACCAGAGTTAAAAGCATTGGCTATAATAGGATCTGATGCATCATCAACACTCTTCATGCTGTATGAATTAGTTCCGTCCGCGGCAGGATATACATTAAGAAGAGTATCGATGGAATCATCTGCCTTCATAGGTTTGGCAATAATCTGGTTGTCCTGATCATAGATGAAAAGACGTGAGTTTGCAGGTGTGGAAATGCTTCCAAGATAGAGTGAAAGATCCCTTATGCCAATATCAATACAGGCAACACCCATCAGGTTTCCATCGGAATCATATATCGGAGATGCACACGAGAAGCCTGGCATGTTGTCGGTTGCAAATATGTAAACATTTGTCCATACAGTGTGCTTTTGTGTCACCGCCTTTTTATACCAGCCTCTTGTCCTAGGATCATATCCAGTAACCGTGCTTTCTGTTGTATTCGGGAATGTTGCGTTATAAATCTTATTTTCGTGAACGTACTGAGTGTAAACCGTATCATCTGTCCGTGTAATGTAACGTCTTGTAAGCGAGCCATCTGGCATCCTTCGTCCCATTATCAGGTTGCCTTTTGTATCACCAAAGTAGACCATCGCAAATTCCTTGTGTGTATCAAGAACCTGCATGAAGTAGTCAAGGGCAATTTCCTTATCAGTCAGGAAATGATATGTGTCATCATTCCAGTAATGATACAGAATGTTCTGGATTTCCTGTGATGCCGGATCGTAATATGCCTCAAGCTTTGTATCCACTGACTTGAGGATTTCAGTTACAAGGTTTGATGATACAGAGTAAACAGAGTCCTGTGTTCCGCGGGAATTTATGCGCATGATGATTGCCGCAGTTGCAACAAGAAGTATTGTGTTGACGATGATAAGTGCATCGCGGATTCGAACTTTAATTCCATCATGTGATTTAGGAACAGTAACTGCAGGACGTAAAGCGGCATTTCGTTTTGGCACCGCAAGCCCCAAGGCATCGGAAGTTTTTGTTGCATAAGGCCGCGAAATCTTCTCATCCTTTTCAACTGTGTCAAATGCGACCTCGTTTTCTTCAACCGGAACTTCTGTAATAATTTCCTCAGCTTTAGTCTCTGTGTTTTCAATATACTCAGTTTCCTTATCCGGCAGTTCCTCCTGCTGACCTTTCTTTTTCTTTGAAGACACAAGAGCTGTAGTCGCAATGTTGACGTATACAATCAGGAGGGTCCTCATCGGATCAATCAGGGAATCAATTGCCATGAATACAACAAGAATTGACTCAACCGGAAGACCAATAGGATCCATGATAAGAGAAATCATAGGAAGCGTAAGAAGACCTGATGCACCGGCAGTTGCAGTACCAGCAAGAAGTGAACCAACAATAATCAAAGCCATTGTCGGAATCGAAAGCGGTGTGTCATATATCTGTGCAATAAAGCAAGATGCAAAAGCAAAGTAAAGTATGTTGCCGAATCTTAAGACAGTAAGGCCCAGAGGGAAAACAAGATCAACAGTGTTATGATCATACTTAAGTGCCTTAAGTGCGGAAATAGAAGAAGGAAGAGCCGCAAAACTGTTTCTCGTTGCAAAACAGATGATGATAGGATCAATGACCTTCCTCAACACCTTGAACGGATTCTTGATGCCGGACTTGAGCCAGATTATAATCGTACAAATCAGTATCGCCGCAAGACCCGCAATATAGAAGACGACAATGAATTTCACCATCGCAAGCAATATCTCGACACCGACCTGGGCAATCTGCTTACCCATAAGGAAAACAAGACCAACAGGTAGACCGTACATTGTCCAGTTAATAAGTTTCTGGAATGATTCCTTTAGTGAAATCGCTCCGTTTATAAGTCTGTTTGAATAATCTTCACGCAGGAAACCGATTGCAATTCCAAATATTATACTGAAGAAAACCAGCTGAAGAATTGAACCGCTGCTGAATGCAGAGAAAATGTTTGAAGGAATAATATTGAAAAAGAAATCCACAAGAGAAGATTTTTTCTCCGCAGTATCACCTGTGGCATCATAGAGTGCAATCTCATCATTTGAAGTGTCTGCAGAATCCTTGATTACACTGTCAAGAACCTCTGTCGTTGACTCACCAAGGTTTTCACCAGGACGACCTATATAACCTGCAATGGCACCAAAAAATGATGTGGCCGTAAGCATAATCAGGAAAACAAAAATAATCTTGAGGATATGGCTTCTGGCATTCTTGTCCTTCATCAACTGAGCAAGGCTTGCAACAATGGAAGTAACAAGAATCGGAATGACCGTCATCTGGAAAAGATTCAGATATGCGTCACCGATGATTCCCAGGGAAAGTGCATAAGATTTTTCATAGATACCGAATACGATACCAAGACCAACTGCAAGAAAAATGGTTATAGGGTTTTTGAGTATTTTTCCAAACATAACAGGCTCCTATCAGTTTGAATAAGTAGAAAGAAGTTCATCAGCGGTCATCTTCTTCTGGCTCTCAAGGAAAAAGTTCACCCAGTAAAGAAGCTGAGAATTATCCTTTCCAACTGCTATTGCAATAGGATCCGTAAGATCTTTGAAATATACTGGTTTAAGAGTAAGTGAGCTCTGCGGTATTGAAGACAGTACTTTTTTTATCTCAAGCTCATCACGGTAAACAGAAAGAACCTCTCCGTTAATCAAGGCCTTTACTGCATCATCCCATGTCTTATATTCTTTTAGCGTAGCCTGCGGGAAATTGATTTTAGCATAGTTTGCATAGGAAGAATTTGCAATAACACCGATTGTTCCCTTGTAATTCCTTATGAAATTGTTGACTTCTCCCTCACTGGCAACCTTGGCAAGCTGAAGACGGTTAAAAAGAAGTCCCTGCTTGAATGTCATGTACGGGGTTGAGAATTTTACAGTCTTTGCCCTGGTAAGTGTCTTACTCAGTTTTGATACAGCAAGATCCGCTTTACCCGATGCAACCAGAGTAACAAGGTCATTGAACGCAGGAGCATCACGGCTTATCACGAGCTTTACCCCAAGTTCTTCCGCCATTTTTGTTGCAATATCTATATCATAACCGGCAAGTTTTCCACTCTTGTCAACATAATAGAACGGAGGCTGATCCACGGCAGTAATAACAACCCTAAGCTCGCCACGCTTTATTATACCTTCTATATCTGTATCACTTTTATCAGCAGAAGCCTGACTCCATAAAGCAGGTGTCAGGAACATAAAAAAGAAGGAAAAAAACAATCCTAAAGAAAAATTTTTCTTGCGGAATGATTTACCGCGGGAAAGCAACCCCTTGTGAGGCATAAGCATATAAACTCCTTGGGAAATAAGTAAAAGAAATTTCCCTATTCCTCTTTATCGGCAAATTTTTCCACTTCTTTATTTAGAAACATAAAATTCCTAGAGATTTTAGATTTTTTTCGGCAATCCGTTGTTTTTTAGAACCTTCTTCCGCCACCGCTGTATGATCTTCCACCGGATGACTTATAGCTTGATGAATACGAGGACCTGTGACCACTGCTTGAACTTCTGGAGCCTGAATATGTCGTACGCTCAATCTTCGTCGTTGTCGTGTATTTGTTTAGAAGCTTCTCACTCTTCTGGAACAACTTGAAGCTGTCACTGACGTAATAGTGCTCAGGATCTTTTATATCAGTTAGGTCAGACATGGTTTTCTCATACTTGGATATCGCACTGCCGCCAAAAATTATTCCTATGAGTATGCAAATCCAAATCGGCCAGATAAAATAAATTTCATGCCAGACCCAGTTCTTTTCATAAAGATTGTCTGTATAGCTGAGTGCCTTTATAACAGCCCCATAATGCCTGCGTTCAAGAAGCAGTTTCTTAATATGTCCCAGAACATTTGTAAGGTTCTTGTCCTTGTAGCATTTCCGCTCATCCTTGGATATTGTTGAGGCCAGGCATGCCCAGGTTCCCCTTTTATTCACCTTTAAGCATAGGACACATGCATCGTAAAACTCTCCGACACCATAGCCGTTGTATTTTGCAAAATCCCTTGCATAGTCTGCCATGGTTCCGTTTCTGTATGTCGCATCCATTGTAAGCACTACAAAATCTGTTCCGTATTTTTCGGAAATCTCCCTTGCCTGCCTGTCAATCTCATTTCTCTGTCCTTCCGTAAAGACACCTATCTGATCAACACAATAGGATTTGTTTGCTGATCTGAACGGAACAAAGCTGTCAACATCCTTGGGATACCAGTCAGGAACTTTGTAGAATTCGTACACATCATTGATGTAGGAAATGACACCTTCTCCATATTTTCCGGCCACCATGTATGGCTCAAGATTGTCATCCAAATCGTTTATGACTTCCTCTGTGTACAAGGCCTGGCATTTTCCGGTTGCCGCAGTCCACCATCCCCGATAGCCAGGATCCATGCAGATCATAAGTACAGTTCCCGTATAGTCATCACCAAAACCATAGCCGTTAAAATGATGAAAATCCGCCGCATACAACGCATGAGTTTCACCGTAAGTTGAATTGTCGGTAAAGATAACAAGATCTATGCCCCAGTCATCCTGAATCCTCTTTATGCCTTCCTTCATCGCTGCGATTTCTTCGTCCGTGAAAATATGCGCCTCATCAACTACACGGCTTGCATTCTCATTATGAAAATCCTCAAAAGCACTCACATCCTCAGGCCACCATTTAGGATGCTCAGGCTTTACGGTTTCCTGCTCAGCGTTTTTTTGTCCTGATGTTTCACCCGCATTTTCGCTCAGATATTTGTCACGGATGTCTTTGTGTTCTTTTACCACAGCCCAGGCATTGTTAAAATAAGTCCAGATACATACAAGCCATGTCATGTTCTGGGCACGGTATTCGCGCATAGGTTCAATAAGCTTTTCTTTTTCCTCATCAGTAAAAATCTCTTTGCCGGCACCGTACCCCTTAAGGTAAATTCTATCTGTGCTTGTTTCGATAAGAAGAACCAGTGCATTTTTGTTGGGACCGTAGCCGTAACCATTTTCCTCAAAAAAAGAATCGCAACAAGAATCTAAGTCTTCGTCAAATGTCTTCTTTAGACACATCGGAAAATCAAACTTATAGGCACCAACTCCACGCCCAAATGTTTCGTTAGCTTCATCAAGATCTTCTTTAGCAAAGTATCCGTCCACATCAATGACACGCTCAATATCGCTTCTATATAGATTCTCCTGAGCAAATAATGGAAGAGTAATAAACAAAAGCAGGAATGCAAATAAAGTCTTAATCGTTTTCATGTATCATGTCCTTAGAAGAAAATCTGAATCAAAAGAAGAATTGCGTACAAAATGCCAGCCGGGATAAAAAAGCTCCTTAGTGCCAGGAATTTTTTCTTGCTCTTGGATTCCGGGAATTTGCCGGTAAACTTTCCTGTCTGACCGTTGATTGCATACTGATAGGTATTACCCTGATACTTGCAGTTAAAAAGATAGACCGGCAGCATCGCATACTCAACACTTGGGTTATCTAGCCTCAAGCTGCTTTCATTCACTGTAAGCTTGCCAAATCCACTTGCTGATTCTATAAACTTATCCCGTGCAACCGAGATCATGAACTTCTGGGCACGCGGGAGCTCTGAATCAGGAGGACTGTCAAATCTGTCTGCAAGGAAACCGTCCAGATACCTGGAGTCAAAAGCCGTGAGTTTTGAATAATCAAACGGTTCAATTGAATCCATCTTTTCGTTATTGATTTTTATGCTTGCATCCACAGGAAGCCTTGAGATCTCCAGCTGTCCTGAACGGAACACTTCATAAACTTTTGTTGTAGTCGTCTTAGAATCTCCAGAATAATGGGTATCCGAATCATGTCCTGTAAATCTGATGGAGCCTTTTATTACACTGGAGAAAAGCCAATATGGAACATAGAGTCCCTGTATCTCCCCTTCCCTGCATGACTTAAAGTAGTTGAACGGAAGGTACTTCTTTTCGCTTGAAATCTTTTTTAGTATTTTTTTCACTCCGTCTTTTGTAACCGCAAAAGGAATGATGAGGTTTGGCTTTAATCCGCCTGTCGCAGTATTTTTCACGACTACATTGTTGTTGCAGTACGGACATTTAGTTGCCATAGTCGTCTTTGGAGTTTCAATTACAGCCCCGCATGACTGACATGCATAGGTAAGTGTTCCGCCAAGTTTTTCACCGGAAAGAGTACGCTTGTAATCTCCCCAGTCAAACTGAACGTCGTTCTTTTCCTCACTGTCTTTTATCTGCTCTATGCTGAACGTACCACCGCAATATTCACATACGATTGATTCTGCATCAGGCGAGTATTTAATCGGAGCTCCACACCCCGGACATTTGTGCTGGATGACACCTTCTGGGTTTTGTGAATAAACATCCTGCTGCTCTGTCATATTTGTTTCATCCATAATATAATCATTCCTTGTTACACTGTTATCGCATTACATCGCGCTGTTTATTTCTGCCCTGAGCTGTGAACAGTTATCAAGCCACTGTTCATCGTTCAGTTTCTTGAATGTCTTCTCTGCCTCATCAATGTATTTGTTTGCTTCTTCCATTTTACCCGTGTAAGCATATACCTGGGCAAGGAAAAAGTTGAAAAGACCCGGCTTGTTCTTATCCTTGTGCTTTTTCATGTTGCGTGTGCAGAAATCAATTGCCATCTGAGGTGTTCCATACATCATGTAAAGTTTTACGCAGTTGTAGATCACCGTCTCATCACAGACTGTCTTAACGGCTTTGTCAAAATATGTATTTGCCTTGTTGTAGTTGACGTTATCCTCGAAAGAGATGTAAAGTTCTCCCAGACGCTGATATACAATAGGCTGATTCTTGAATTTCTTGAGTGAGTCATTGAGAGTCTTTTCTGCTGACTTAAAATCACCACTGAAGGCATAGGCATCAGAAAGAATAAGGTAAGCGTCAAGATGATACTCAGGATTTTCCTCCGGGTTTTCGACTGCTTTCTTGGCTGACTCAATAGCCTCTGCATACTTGTCCTGATACATTTTTGCAACAGTAAGATTGTACCAGTAATTTCCGTTAGTTGAATACTTGTCAGCAAGCATTTTATAGAGCATCTCAGCCTTGGGCCAATTCTCCTCATTGAACATCAGGCTTGCATAATTCTGTACGGTCCATTCATCATAAACCTCAAGTTCAATTGCACGTGAATATACATCCTTTGTAAGCGTAAGTACCTCTTCCGGGGTTTTGAGCCACTGGTTTCCGTAACGCATCAGGGCATCAAAATAATAATTTGCACGTGCCAGTTCCAGAACCATTGAGTTTCCATGATTCTTCTTATAGTTGTCAATAATGGTGTCCGGCTCATCCCTGAAGGTCATGTTGAACGAGCCTTCTCCTGTCCTTACATCATACAGTGTCTCACCTTTCTCAAGATTCTTGAATGCGAACATTGAGTGCATGATACTCTGGGCAAAATACTGAGTACATACCTCGATGTATTTGTAGATTATGTATTCATTCTCACAGCCGCCGACAGTATAGGCAGCAGACTGATACTGCTTCTTTTCAATCTGCTCGTCACAGGTTTTAATTATCTCAAGAGTTTTCTCGTCAGCTCCTGCATAAACATTCCATTTTTCAGCAAAAACACTTGAACAGGCAAAAACAGCCAGTATAAATAAGACAGCTTTTTTCATATTTCTCCATCCTTAATGATTTTTATACGGATACTATATCAATAGAAGAATATATTGTCAAACTAGAAGTCCTCGCTGATGTAAATCTTTTTTACACTAAACGTTTTCCTGAGCATTTCCTCGTTTCCATTTATAGTAACATCAGGTCGCAAGGCAGCCTCATCAACACTTGTGCATCCAGAGGCAAGCTGAGCAAGGGAACGGATATTAAGCTCTATATCGCATCTGGTTTCTTCCGGTACAACTTCAACGTTATCATTCATCACACGAAGACGAACATTATTCTCCTTTATCATCTCGTCTTCAATCTTAATCGTAAAATCACAGTTTTCCGGTTTCCTGATTTTTTCAAGAAGCTTTTTTGCATTTACGACACGAAGCATAAAATGCTGACATTCCCTGTTCTCGATGTCATAGGCATTCGGTGCACGGATTATTTTAAGAAGGTCTATTCCTTTTGGAAGAGGAAGCGTTATGGAACCGTAATCCGCACTGAAGCGTGAAAGGAAATTCAGGACGGCGTAAAACCCCTCACGGCATGTCCATGCACATTCCTCAACTTTTAAAACCGCAGCCTTTGGATTAAACACATCAGTAAAAATCAAATATGCAATTGTCCTGTCATCATACGAAAAAAGATAGGAGAATTTTCTGTCGATATATTCTTTCTCGTATTTAAGATGCTTGAGCATCATTTCCTCATCACGGACAGCTGCAAGATTAAACTTTGATGCAAAGGCATCGTAGACTTCAAGAAATGGCCTTACACTTTCGCCAGTCTGCCAGCGTTTGATTTTGCATTTATCTTCTTCGGCTATCGTGCGGTAATCAGCAAGCAGCTCAGGCTTAAGCTTATACTCATTTTCAAAAGGCACAACCTCATAGCCGAACTTTCTGTAGAACTTATGATTGAACGGAAACAACGCGGAAAGAATCTCTCCGTTATTGTAGACTTCCTGAATTATCTGGTTGAACAATGCACGGACAGCACCGCTTTCCCTATATTCAGGATAAGTTGCAACAGCTCCGATGCCACCGGTTTTTACAGGCTGACCGTCCAGATAAAAATCATAATGCCGGTTGAAAACACGTGCCATAAGGTTCCCGTCATCATCAAAGGCACCCCAGTCTTCAAGTGTCTCTGCCTCACGTTTCTCCCGCTCTTCCTCAATATTCTCCAGCCTCTTATGAAAGCTGAATGTCGCAAGCTTATACGCCTCAAAGCGTTCTTTACCCTCAAGTTTTCTTATAGTCATATTTTCATTTTATCACATCGATTGAAAAAAGCAAACAGTTTCATTTCCTTTCATTTCTCCTTCTTTTTCGATTTGATTTTTAACAATCATTATTCTATAATAGTTCAAGTGTCGAATTTCTGAATCTCAAGGGGAGATTGGTGTAAGCGGGGTTCCTCACCGCAAAAACATCTGCACAAGCGTAGCGCGGAAGCCGTTTTTGTGGGGAGGGTTCCCGCTGAGAACCAATTTTGCTACTGTGATATACATAATTCGAACTTGAACCAAATAATTATTGGAGTAAAAAATATGCGAATAATTCTGATCCGACATGGAGAACCAAATTACGAGAAAGACTGCCTTACGGAACTCGGACACAGGCAGGCAGAAGCAGCGGCTCAAAGGCTTTTGGAAGAAGGAATTGAGGAAATTTATTCATCTCCGCATGGAAGGGCATTGCAGACCGCAGAGGCTTTCTCCAAGGCATCAGGAATTGAAAAAATTCATGTCGTGGACTTTATCCGTGAAATCCGTTATGGCCGCGAAGGTGAACTCTATGATAAAAAGTGGAATCCATGGAGCGGTGCAGATGAACTGGTAGCATCCGGCAAGAGCATTCAAACAGACAGATGGCGTGAATATCCTGTCTATGCCGACAACTATGCGACAGTTGATGCAGATAAAATCAGAAAAGAAACAGACCAATGGCTTTCGACCCTGGGCTATGAACGTGAGGGACTTTATTACCGTTGCACTCGTCAGACTGATGAGCAGAAGACAATTGCACTGTTTAATCACGGTGGAGCAAGTGCCGCTTTTCTTTCGCAAGTCTTTAACCAGCCGTTTCCATTCATGTGTTCCCTGAACCATTTCGGCTTTACTGCAATTTCGATACTAAGATTTGACAAAACTCCGGGCAAGCTTTCACTCCCGACAATTGAGCTTCTGAATGATTCAAGGCATATAAGGAATATAAAATAATTGGAACCTCGAAAAACCCCAGGGCTTCCGCATTATAAACACCTTTAAAATGTATTGTATTTAAAATTTAAAAAAAAGGTTAGAGTCCTTTACGGGTGGTGGTAAAATGACTGTAAAGGAAT
>JAGADS010000226.1 GCA_017613485.1 Treponema sp. | reverse complement strand
TTCTATGTCCAGTATTTTATAACCATGATTGTATCTCCTGCCAATGCCTATCTAATGCAGGAAAACCCGATGTTCAGAATCTATGCGAGCATTCCTGCACGTATGGTTTTCAGTGAGATAATATTGATATTTTTCTTTGGAATATTTGCTTCTCTTTCTGCCTCGTGGTTTGCAAGCAGACAGATATTGAAAGTTACTGTTGCGGAGGTTCTTCATGACGACTGATTCAAAAAACAATGATGTGATAGTGCGCATTAATGGTCTTGAGAAAACATACAAGACATCAAGCGAGACACTTACGATTTTAAAAGACTTGAACATGAACGTAAAACGCGGAACTAAATGTGTCATCGTAGGAAAAAGCGGAAGCGGAAAATCAACCCTGCTTAACATCATAGGCGGACTTGACACTGCGTCATCCGGTAATGTCGAAATTGACGGTGAAATGATTTCATCTCTTGGAGAAGACGAGCTTACGGATTACAGGCAGAAATTCCTTGGACTTATATTTCAGTTCCACTATCTTTTAAAGGATTTTACGGCACTTGAGAATGTATTTCTTCCCTCGTATATGGCAGGAGTTTCAAAAAAAGAGGCGATGGAAAAAGCACATGCACTTTTGTGTGATGTAGGATTAAGTGACAGAACAGATCATCTTCCGTCAGAACTTTCAGGCGGTGAGAGACAGAGGGTAGCTGTTGCCCGAAGCCTTATAAATGACCCTGAGCTTATTCTTGCGGATGAGCCGACAGGAAACCTGGATCCTGCAAATGCCGCTGTCATCGGTGACCTTTTGTTCTCCATGGCGGACAAATATAAGAAGACGCTTATACTTGTAACCCACGATATGAATCTTGCTGCAAAGGGTGACTTAAGGCTTTTCCTTAAAAACGGTGCATTGACAGAGGACGGTGAGCTATGAGGCTTGCATCTTCTTTTCTTTATGCATGGAGATTGTGTTTCCCGCATCACGGTAAATCTTCTGACAGGGATCTTGGAAGACGAAGCCTTTTTGGGGCAATGCTCTGTATCGGAATAAGTCTTGTTCCTCTTGTCTCGGTCTTGATAATCAGCGAGGGAATGATTCAGGGAATTACAGGACGCATGATAGGACTTTCAACCCAGGATCTTCAGGTGCGGGTAAACTCACTTTCAACTGATGTGGATTCTTACGAGGGAATGATGGAGGTTTCGGAGCGTTTCTCGGAACTCGATGGAATTACAGGCTCTTACCCGGAAGTTCAGGGAATGGCGCTTGTTTCATTCAACGGTATAAGAACAGGAGCGACTGTACGCGGTGTAGAAAGCGATATATTTGAGAAAAATACGGGCTTTTCGTCACTTATGCAGGTAAAAGAGGGCAAAATCGATTTGACTCAGGAAAGAAACATGATTGTGGGAGAAAAGATTTCCCAGATTCTGGACATACATCCCGATGATAAGATAAGCCTGATTACCGTAGAGAAAATCGGGGAGCAGATGATTCCCAAGATGGCGGTTTTTACTGTGAGTGCAGTTGTTTCCTCAGGATATCAGGAACTTGATGCACTCTGGGTTTTTATTCCTCTTGAGACCGCATTTTCCGTTCTTTCGCTAAGATCCAGCCGAACAATGTTTTCCCTGACCACTCAGGATCCGTTTTCCAGTGACTTAATCAAAATCAAGCAGAATGTACGGAACGACATCATGGGCTACGGAGACAATATTTCGCTTGATCAGAGCCGTGTATATTCATGGAACGAGCTCAATGCCGCTGAATATGAGAATTTTTCTTCCACCAAGATGCTTCTTCTCTTGATTATGCTTTTAATCGTTCTTGTTGCATCGGTAAACATCAGTTCTGCCCTTGTCATGATTGTCATGGAGCGCCGTAAGGAAATTGCAATCCTAAAGAGTGTGGGAGCCGACAGTTCAGGTATTACCGTAAGTTTCCTTCTGATTGGAATGGTATCTGGTGCCGGTGGAGTGCTTCTTGGAATTCCTCTGGGACTTTTGGCAGGGGTAAATATAAACCGGATTATCAGCTTTATGGAGAAAATCGTTAATATTTTCCTCAAATTCATCTATATTTTAGGAAATGGGGGCGAGGGTTCTTTTTCTTCGGTTCATATCCTCGATCCTGCGTATTATCTTCAGGAAATACCTGTAATCATACCGTTTGGAGGGCTTCTTGTGATTACCCTTGGAACCCTGCTTCTTTCACTTATCGTGTCAGCCATCCCAAGTATCAAGGCAGGAAAGGAAAAGCCTCTGGATACTTTGCGTAAAATGTAATTTTAGTGTATAATATAGCTATCTGATTTTATTATTTTT
This sequence comes from Treponema sp., assembly GCA_017613485.1. Next base: position 1,283 of record JAGADS010000226.1, on the reverse strand, counting down.
GAGGGATGAGTATGATCTGCGATTTTTGTCATGAGGATAAGGCTGTTATTTTCCTGGAACAGGTCAACGGCGGTCAAAAGCGCAAGATAAATATGTGCATGAAATGTGCCATGGAACGTGGAATCAGTGATGATCCCAGGAGCATAGAGGCCTCTATAGGTGATTTGTTCTCTGAACTTACGGCTGTGGCTCAAAGACTTCGTGCGGAGGACTCCAAAATGTGTCCTGTCTGCGGTTCATCCCTTGCTCAGATAAAAAAATCAATGATGGCGGGCTGCCCGGAGTGCTATTCAATTTTCAAGGCGGATATAAAGAAATGCCTGGAAAACAGGGGAATTTCTGGAACTTACTCAGGATCCATGCCTCAGCGCCTGTCAAACGTGCATTCCGTCCTAAATGACCGCATGATTCTTCAGAATAAAATTGACGCGGCGGTTGCAAGTGAAGATTACGAGAAAGCTGCCATGTACCGTGATTACCTCAAGGCATTGGAAAATGAGGCTGTTGCAGACGGTGGCCGTGAGAATTCCAGTGAGGAAGAATGCTGATGAGGGATAATTCAAGCGAAAATTCGGGAACAGAGGCATGGTACACTTATGAGGGGCAGGACAGTGACGTTATTGCCGCTACCCGTGTAAGGCTTGCACGAAACCTTGCAGATTTCCCTTTTCCAGACCGTTTGCGTCCCGGAGATGACGAGAGGGTTATCTCAATCGTATTTGATGCATTCAATCAGCTGCCGGACGGGGATTCGTTTCAGGCAATTACAATGGACAAGCTGGACAGTCTGGGATGGCGGATTCTGCATGAGAGGGGAGCCCTGGATTTTCATGGTTCAAAAAAAGAGGGACTTATACTCCGCAATGACGGAAGGCTTTCCTGCACAGTAAATACAGGAGATCATGTTCAGATAAAGGCTTTTGCGACAGGACTTGATCTTGACCAGACAGTACGCATGGTTACGGCAGTTGACTCTGGCCTGCAGTCCAAGATTCAGTTTGCGGCCAGCTTTGATTTCGGTTATCTTACGGCAAATACATGGGATGCAGGAAGCGGAATGAAAATATCCCTTAGGATGCATCTTCCCTCTGTGGCTGCATTGGGTGGAATCAGGTCGCTTGCTTCAATGGTCATGTCAGAGGGCTTTTCCTTTACGGCAACCTATGGAAACGGCGGATACAACAATGTGGACGGTACCGGCGGAAACGGTGCATCGCTTGGAGCCTATTATACTCTTGATACGGTGAACAGCCTGTCGGGTACGGAGCTTGACCAGATGAGTG
>JAGADS010000225.1 GCA_017613485.1 Treponema sp. | reverse complement strand
CATCCGATGTCCTTGAGCATCTCGCATGAAACTTCTCCAGTATGTGCTCCGTTTCCTGTGGCGGCGCAGTCCTGTGCTGCAAGAAGGATGTTTGATCCCTTTACAACCTGTGCTACTGCATCAAGATATACGAATGGAACACCGATCATGTACTTGTTCGGTTTGTCCTTGAGTGCGCTAACCAGATCCTTTGCAAGCTGAACTGCCTCAGCCTTGTTTGTGTTCATCTTCCAGTTACCCGCGATATAATGTTTTCTAGCCATAGAAATCTCCTTGATAAAAATCGATTAGAAGCATTTTATTATATTTGATTGAATTTTTCAATCGGAAAAAACAGCAAAGCTTTTTTAATTGAAAAAACTCTAAAAACTTTATATAATATGGGATAGGGATTCAGAATCCATGGATCACAACTATACTGTAACTATCATTATCTGTATTCTCAGTATGCTGACTCTGGCGATAGATGTCGGTAAGAACACAATCTTGAAGAAGAGCGAGATTAAATGGTTCCGCTTTTCGTTTATTCTTGCCGCAACCGGTGCTGTCTGTGAATATCTTGGTGTCCTTTTTGACAAGACCGGATGTGCTCCAGTTCAAATCCACTGGCTTGTGACTTACCTTGAATTCTGTGTTTCCCCATGCCTTGCCGTATTTCTTGCCAGAAGCTGCGGTATGAAAAAGACTGTTATTCCAATGCTTTGCGTAATGGCCGTGAATGTTGTCATTCAGACTGTCTCCCTTGCAAACGGAATGATTTTCCAGATAGACCCTGACGGTCATTTTATTCGGGGCTATGCATACTGGATTTACCTTTTGTTCTGCGGCATAAGCTTTGTCTATATCCTTGTTGTTTTTATCGTAATAGGAATAAGGTCAAAACTCCGCAACCTCATTACTATTCTTCTGATTGCATCAATAACGGTTACTGGCCAGATTGCAAACATACTCAACGGCGACATAAATACAGGTTATCTTTCAATCTGTATTACAGCTATACTCCTTTACATTTTCATTCAGAACATGTTCCGCCACATGATGATGGAAAAAATCAACAGGGAAAAGGACATATCAAGCCATGACGCGCTTACAAGGGTGATGAGCCGTAATTCCTTTGACAGGAAAGCAGCTGAACTTGACAGGATGATACAGGATGATCCTGCCTCCGTAAGGTTTGCGGTATGTGAATGTGACCTGAACAACCTTAAGTTGGTAAACGACAGCTTCGGTCATGATTCAGGAGATTCATATATTATAAACTGCTGCAAGCTGATATGCGACATTTTCAAGCACAGTCCGGTATTCAGGATAGGCGGTGATGAATTTGTTGCGATTCTCCAGAGTGATGATTACGACAATATTGAATTCATTAAACGAAGAGTCTCAAGCACATGCTTTGATGAGATGACCAAAGACGCTCCTTTACCTGAGAAAAAATCTTTTGCGGCTGGATTTGCGGTTTTTGACCCGAAGCACGACAGTTCTTTTGCAACCGTAATGAAAAGGGCCGACACAGAGATGTACAAGAACAAGAATATGCTGAAAAATCTTTAAGGTTCTGTCTGATTTCCTCAGATTATGATTTGACACGCAAGCCGAAGGCGAGTCGTGTCGAAATTGGTTTCTCCCGCTGCCAAAGGCAGTCGAGAGATTAAACAGTTTTAAGCGGCACGAAGGCCCAGCCTTCGTGTCCGCTTGAAAACTATTTTTGTGCCAGGATTGCAATACCAGGCAATGTCTTTCCCTCAAGGAATTCAAGGGATGCACCGCCACCGGTTGAAACATGGCTCATCTTGTCTGCAAGGTTGAACTTGTTTACGGCTGCAACTGAGTCACCGCCGCCGACAACTGTCATTGCTCCGCGTCCTGTAGCATCTGCAACGAGCTGTGCAACGGTAGCTGTTCCCTTTGCAAATGCGTCAAACTCGAATACTCCGACAGGTCCGTTCCATACGACAGACTTTGCTGTAGAAAGAACTTCCTTGTATGCCTCGATTGTCTTTGGTCCTACATCCATTGCCATGAGGTTGTCCGGAATATCAACTCCGTCAACTGCAACTGGAGTGGCGTTAGCGTCGAACTTGTCTGCCGCAACATGGTCAACAGGAAGAACAATCTTTACACCCTTTGCCTCTGCATCTGCAAGGAGCTTTTTGGCTGTATCAATGAAATCATCCTCAACCAGAGAGATACCAACCTTGTGTCCCTGTGCCTTGAGGAATGTATATGCCATGCCGCCTCCGATTACGAGTGCGCTTGCGTTCTTCAGGAGAGATTCCAGGACTGCAATCTTAGAAGAAACCTTTGCTCCACCGATAATTGCAACCTGTGGTTTTGGCGGGTTTTCTACCATCGGCTGAATGTATTTTACTTCCTTTTCCATCAGGAATCCGCCGACTGACTCAACCGGCATGAATTTTGCGATTGAAGCTGTTGATGCCTGGTCACGGTGTGCGGTACCGAATGCATCGTTTACAAAGATGTCTCCGTATGTGGCGAGCTCTTTTGCCATGATGTCGCGTTCTGCTGCGTCCTTGCTTGTTTCTTCCTTGTGGAAGCGTACGTTCTCCAGCATTGCAACTGCACCCTCAGGAAGTGCGTCGATAGCTGCCTTCTGTCCGAGTGCATCAGGAAGGAATGTAACATCCTTTCCGAGCTTTGAAGCAAAGTATTCTACAACAGGCTTCATGCGGTTCTTGCCGTTGATGAACTTCTCTGCATCTGCGTCTGTCCATGTCTTGCCTGCTTTTTCTGCCTTTTCCTGTGCCTTCTTAACGTCCTTTTTCGGGTCTCCGAGGTGGCTCATGAGAACCAGAGAACGCGGATTCTGTTCTATTATATATTTGATGGTGGGAAGGGCTGCCATGATGCGTGTGTCATCCTGAACAACTCCGTCCTTCATAGGTACGTTAAAATCTACGCGCATGATGATGCGTTTGCCTTTAAGATCAACATCTTTTACTGTTTTAATCATAAAAATTCCTCCATTAGGTTTTAGATGAAACCAAATTTTTGTATCCATATTCTACAGGTTTTTTGCTAATAATTCAAGGTTCTTGACAACAAAACGACATAATAATAAACTTAAAGCATATAGATAAAAAGTTTGGGAAAAAAAGTTAATTAACGTCTTGAGCATATTTACCAATCTTATTTTGTAATAATTTAAATACGAGGAGTTTTAAATGAAAAAACGAGGAGTTATTGTCCTTGTTCTTGCAATGTCATTTTGCTTTGCAGGAAACGCATGGGCAGACGGATGGTATTCTGGTCTTGAGCTTGGAGGAAAAGCAGGTTTTGAGATTGCAGTTGGAGACATGCACGATCATGAGGTCGGAAACCTTGGCCTGAATGTAGATTCCGCATGGCCTCTTCCACTGGGATTTTCCAAGGATGGATTGCTTACGGCTGTGGGACTTACCGCACAGACTGGAGTGTTTTTCCGTGTGGGCAAGAAGGATTATATCGAAAGCTGGTGGGCTTTGGATTTTGGGTTAGGTGCCTATGTGGACCTTAGGATAAACCAGTTGATTACAATACGCCCGGAGCTTGCCGCTGACATAAGGCTGAACATTGTGTCATCTGAAAGCCGCAGTGCAAAAGGAATGTATGCGGATTTTGGAGCAAAGGCCGGTGCAACAGTGCTCTTTGACGTGTTCAAGAATGGAGTGCTGCTTAAAGCGGGTGCAGGATATACCATTTTCCCGGAAAAGGACCACATCTGCCACTATATATACATAAATGCCGGTGCGACGTATAGGTTCAATTAGTAATTAAGAATTAAGAATGCATAATTCATAATTGTTTTGTATGAAAATCAAAAAGGAGTTTTTTGTGAAAAAGAGAAATTGTTGGTATTTGAAAATTGTGCTTGGATTGGCTGTTGTGGTTGCCATGGCTTCCTGCAGCAATTTTATAGACGACTTGAACAGACCGGAGGGCTTTGTAAAGATTTCAGGCGGTTCTTTTAACGGCGAGACGATTAGAGATCTCTATGCGTGTCCGCACGAGGTTACCCAAAGTGAATATGAGGCCTATTGCGAGTACAATGGAACCTCTACTAGCACAGGTACACCAATGCCCTTACGTCCTGATGGAAATCACGGTGTAGGAGAAAACCATCCTGTATATGATGTGAATTGGTATGATGCGATTGCCTACTGCAACTCAAGGAGCATTGCCGAAGGACGCACACCCTGCTACCGTGTTAATGGCGATACAGACTATACCCATTGGGCTGGGGGCTACATTCCCTCAAGTCAAAATGCTACATCTAATATATGGGATACTGTGCAGTGTGATTTCAGTGCCAACGGATACCGCCTGCCAACTGAGGCAGAGTGGGAATACCTTGCTAGGGGTGGAAACAGGGATTCCTATTCATATTCCGGCAGTAATACGCTTGGTGCTGTTGCCTGGACCTGGACTAACAGCACTGTAAATGGCAATCTTAATGCCCATGAGGTGATGACAATGGCTCCGAATTCCCTCGGTCTCTATGACATGAGCGGAAATGTCCAGGAATGGTGCTGGACTTGGGGCTCAGCGCAGACAAAACGCATTGTGCGTGGTGGTTCTTACAATAGTACCACAGAGACTGACTATGAGGTTTCTCATAGTGAAGAAGGCTTAAGCTATTCCCGAGATGCCGTAACAGGCTTCCGCGTAGTCTGTACCGCCGATTAAACAAATCAGGCTGCAAAAAAACATGGAACATGGGGGTGAGGTAGATCAATTACGAATTACGCATTACGAATTACGCATTGAATTATTGACTATCTCCCCCTGTTTTGATATAGTGTAGCCACACAAAATGATTATTCCGGCTGAAAATTCCGGATTTTGGAGAATAAAATGGATATTATTAAGAGTATTCTGTTGGTTGTCTTTGTAATTATTGCCATTCTGCTGGTTCTGCTTGTGCTTGTTCAGAACGACGAGGGCAACGGCATGGGTAGTGCTTTCGGCGGTCAGTCAGCAGCATTCGGCGCTCATTCTGCCAGCGTACTTACCAAGACCACAGGTGTTTTTGTTACTCTGTTTTTTGTAATTGTTTTCACTCTGGCATTCCTGAATAAAAATCCGTCTGACGATACTGACCTCATGCAGCAGGCAGCAGAGCAGGTGAATGACAATGCAGCTGAAACCACTACTGATTTCGGTTGGGATCCTCTTGCTGAAGAAACAAAGGAAACTGTAGAAGAGACACAGTCAATCGTAAATGCAGAACAGCCAGAAGTTTTGGATGTCCCGGCTGCCGAGTAATATTATAAATCAAGAGAGGTCGTTATGATTCTTGAAAAGGTTTTCTCTCCCGAAACTGTCATACTGAATCTGGAGAGTACGGACAAAGACGAGCTCTTTGAAGAAATGGTGGAAGCCATTGTTCGTGTTCATCCAGAGGTTGACAGAAGTCAGGCACTGGAGGCCCTGAGGGAAAGGGAATCAAAGATGAGCACGGGCATCATGCATGGCATTGCGGTTCCGCATGGTAACTGTGCCACAGTAAAAGATGTCATCGGAGCCATAGGTATAAGCCATGAGGGAATTGATTATGATTCTCTGGATAAGGCTCCCGTTAACCTTGTTTTCCTTGTGCTGTGTAATCCTGAGGAGCCGGAGATGCATCTGTCTGTCCTGAAGGAGCTTGCTTCTGTACTGCAGAATCCTGGTTTTGTGTCGGACGTAATGGAAAAGAAAACTGCACAGGAGGTTTATGACCTTTTGTGTGCTTATAAAAACGCATCATTGCTGTAAGATTTTTTTTGCTAGGGGCATTCTATGAGTCAGGAAATGGATGTTATAGAGCATTTGCTGGAGATTGAACGGGAAGCTTCCAAGACGCTTGTAGCCGCTCAGACTCAGGCAGATGAGAAAATAGCCTCTGCAAAGACACAGGCAGACGCACAGTTCAAGAGCCTGTATTCAGAAGCCGTAAAAAAAATAGAAGAAAAAGTTCAGCTTGCAAGAAAAGAAATAACCGACAACCGTGAGACATCACTTGATTCCTACAAAGACTCACTTTCATCTGTAAAGGTGGACGTAGAGGCATTCAACTCACTTTTGGAAACATCTCTTTCCTCGTAGGAAAACTGAAATGGCGATGGATAAGGGTGCTGCGGATTGTTATGTGTATGCTCGTATCAGCGGTATACTTGCCCGCTCCTTTGTAGGCAAACGTGCCTCAGAACTGTTCACCGTACATTCCCTGCAGGATTTGTGGACTCTTGTTTTTAAGTCTGAGGTTCCTGCCATACCGGAAGCCCTTCTTGCCCGAGAGCTAGAAAGCAATGCACAGCGCCGTTTTGTGTCGGAGTATAAAAAGCTTGTCGCAACATACGAGAAACCCGCACCGGTTCTTCTGGCCCTCCTTCATTTTTATGATTATGACAACATAAAGGAAATAGGAGCAGCCCTTTGCTTTAACGAAAAGGAGATGCCTGCGATTGCCGATACAAGGCCGTTCAACATTGTGAACTATGACAAATGGCCGGACATAAAGGCGATGACTGCAAACACTCCGCTTTCCTGGTATGACACGGTTCCCACGATTCAGGAGCAGCAGGAGGATGATTACCGTCTTGACTGTCAGTTCGTGGAGGAGCTCTTCAGGTCTGCAAATCAAATCAACACGGCTGGTGAAAAGGCAATCCTAAGTCTCTTTGAGGAGAAATTCCAGATTGAGAATGTGTTGTGGTCACTCCGTCTGAGGCTTTTTTACGACATGGACAGTGAGGAAATTAAAAAACATCTTGTCTATGATAAGACCGGAAAACTTGATTTGGTTTCCATGGCAATAAAGACACTTGACTGGGATACGGATTCATGGGAGCAGTGGAAGGACTGGACTTATGCAGGACTTTTAAATCCCGGTGAAGAAGGCGGACTCTGGAGCATTGATCCGCGCTGGATTTCAAATGCGTACAAAAGGGAATATGTTCAAAAAGCATACCGGATGTTCCATAAATATCCGTTTACTGTGTGCCCTGTCGTATGCTTTTACATAATCAAGCAGCATGAGCTTAACAATATCCGCACGGCCTGTGAATGCCTGCGCTTACATTCTCCGGTAGAGGAAGCCCTTACGGTTGCCGGAGTCTCGGAGGTTTATAATGGCTAGAACGACACAGATGCGTCTTGTAGAACTTATGATTTACAGGGAAGACTTGCATCAGGTTTTAAAATATCTTGGAAAAATGGGACAGTTCCAGTTTCAGGATAATTTGGCTGCCATTCCCGATGGAGAAAAGCTTAACCCGGAAAAAGACATATTCAACAGGCTGGAGCAGGCAAGGGCAGACCTTTCGATTCAGGATATCGATGACTATGTGGGAGAAATCGACATTCCGAATCCACAGGATGAAGACGAGGCCATGCAGGTTATCGCGGAAGTCGAGCAGATTCACGAGAGGGAGCTTACCGCAGCCGAGGAACTAAAGAAAATAGACCAGGCAATAACAGAGGCACTTGCATTCTCCAATCTTAAGGTGTCATATTCCGAGCTTGAATCCCTTTCTTTCCTTACGATGAGGATTGGAAAAATTCCCCCGGAGAATTTTGATTTTCTTCAGGCATCAATCGGAAGCCGTGCAACTGTGGTTCGCCTTGGAGAGGACAACAGCAGGATTCTTGTGGCATGCTCAAAGAAGGCACGTTTTGCAGTTGATACGGAATTAAAGAAGTGTGATTTCGTGGAGATTCAGGTTCCAAAGGATTTCAAGGGAATCCCTGAGGATGCTATGGTCTCTCTTAAAAGACAGAAACTTGAGGCAGAGAAAACTCTTGAGGAAATTCAGGTTGAGCGCAAGAACTACGCCGAGACACACAAGGACAGCATAATCCGCCTGCTTGAGCTTTATTCCGTTGACAGCCAGATTTACGACATTCAGAACAAGCTTGAGTCAACTGAATTCGTATACCGCATAAACGGATGGGTTCCCACATGCCTTACGGAGAAAATGACGGCTGATCTTGATGTCCTGACAGAGAAACGCATAGGCATCCGTCTTTACAGGCCTGAGGAAGTTGCCACTGTCATCTCTGGCGCGGAGCAGGTTCCTGTTCAGCTGAGGCATGGAAAAATAGTCTCATCATTTGAGCGCATGATATTCAGCTACGGTTCTCCTCTTTACGGTACTGTTGATCCTACTCCTTTTGTTGCACTGTTCTTTACGGTTCTTTTCGGAATCATGTTCGGGGATGCAGGACAGGGACTTGTGTTCCTTCTTCTTGGCATTCTTATGGCGGCTAAAAAAGTGAAAATCGGCGGCTGGGAAAAATTCGCACCTGTGTTCATCGCAATAGGAGTCAGCTCCACGATAATGGGTCTTTTAACTGGAGAGTTCTTTACAAACGAGGAGATACTTGCTCCATTCTCAAGATGGGTTACGGGGCTTTTCGGTGAGCCAAGGAATCAGATTCTTCCGATGATGCCTTCCGGTTCCTCAGAGTCAATCAAGAGGATGTTTACCTTCTTTGGATTTACTGTCGGAGTGGGCTTTATAATCAACTCAACAGGTCTTGTAATCAACATCATAAATCAGTTCTCGCTGCATCGCCCGGGCCGTGCAATATTCGGAAAGACAGGCATCACGGGTGCCGTGTTCTTCTGGTATGTCATTGCATTTGCTCTGCGCATTGCATTCTTCAATCACAGTCCTGCAATCTATGACTGGATTATCATAGGAACAACGCTTTTGCTCACTGCATTCGGGGAGCCTATTTCCCGTGCGGTGGAAAAAGAATATCCTGTCCTTGAGAACGGTGTGTTCAGTGCGATAATATCAGGCATAGTTGAAATCATAGAGGTTTTCTCCTCATATCTTTCAAATACCGTAAGCTTCCTTCGCGTGGGTGCATTTGCACTGGCCCATGCGGTCTTGGGATATATTATAGAAAAGATGGTGGGTATAGCTCCTGTTGCAGGCGGTATTGCCATAAGCATTGTTGGTAATGCAATTGTCATCGTTCTTGAGGGAATGATAGTCGCGATTCAGGTCATACGTCTTCAGTACTACGAGTTCTTCAGCAAGTTCTTCAACGAGACAGGACGTGAATTCAAGCCTTTTGCATTCAAGTACAATGCACTTAAAGCATGAATGATTAAATCTTAAATGATTCATCTTTGATGATTTATTATATATGACTTATATAGAGGTGTTTTTATGAAATCTTTTTTGAAAAGAAGAGTTTTTATCGTAGCGGTTCTTATGGCCGTGATTTCGGTAAGTGCCGTCAGTGCCCAGTCTTCATCTGAGCAGAATACGGTGGTCGAGGAACAGGCAAAGGACTCAGGTTCTTCTTCTGCAATCAAATACATTGCAGCGGCTCTTGCAGTCGGTATTGCATGTGTCGGCGGCGGTATGGCTGTAGGAAAAATCGGTGCGGCTGCTATGGGTGCCATGAGCGAGAATGCAGAGCTTTCTGGTAAGGCATTGCCGTTCGTAGGTCTTGCTGAGGGTATCTGCCTCTGGGGATTCCTTGTAGCACTGTTTATCATCTTGATGTAAGCAAAGTAGGGATTTTCCGTGGAATATTATTTTATCGGGGAACGTGAGCTCTATCTTGCCTTCAGGCTGGTCGGTGTTCCTGGAGCTGTTGCCAACAAGAAAGATGATGCCCTTGATGCATTTCTTCTTATGACAGGACAGTCATCTAAGGTTGCGGGACCGGCGGAGAAAGACAGGCCTAAAGTGCTCATACTCACGGAGGATGTGGCAGACATGCTTGAGACGCAGGTTGTCGCATGGCAGAAAACCGGAAAGACTCCTCTTATAGTTGAAGTACCCGGACTGCAGGGGCATTTACCCGGACGGAAAAATCTTACCGATTCAATTCGTGAGGCTCTTGGAATTCAAGTCTAGGACATCACGGCTTTTTTCGTAAGCGTATTTAGGAAGTGTGATTTTATGGAAGAATTGCGTTCGACACAGGCTTTGGATAATGAGATAATCTCCGATGCCAGAAAAAAATCAGAGCGTATTTTGCAGAGGGCGGAAGAAATGTGCGCGTCACTTCTCTCCGATGTGGATAACCGTGTTCAGGAAGCATTGAAACAGGCTCAGGAAACACAGGATACACTGCTTGCTGCATTCAAAAAAAATACAGAAGCATCCCTGCCTCTTGAAAAGGAAAGGTATCTTGTCTCATTTGTAAATGATTCGCTCCTAAAGGCTGTCAACGGATATTTCGAGAAAGCCGGTGTTCAGAAACGACTTGATGTTGTTGCCTCAATGGTAAAGCGTGCAATACCTGTTCTTGACGGAAGAAAAGTTCATGCTTATGTACTGGCGCTGCCTCTGGATTCTGCGAGAAAAATGCTTGAGTCATCGCTTGGCGTTCAGCTTATGTCAGTGGACAATTATACGAAAACTACCATCGATGAGGATGCTCTTCCTGGATTTGATTTTGAGGACGGTGTAATGCTGATTACAGAGGATGGTTCTGTCAAATGCAGGCTTACGCTAAAGGAAAGGGTAAAGGAAATACTTGATGACAAAAAAATGGAGCTGTCTGAGGCTCTCTTTGCGGGAGGGCTTTCGTTATGATTAGTGGAAAAATAACACGCATCTCCGGACCAATTGTCTATGCCTCCGGAATGGAAGGCTGCGGTCTTTACGAGCTTGTTGACGTTGGAAATAAAAAACTCATCGGTGAAATAATCAGTCAGGAAAAGGGAACTGCAACAATAGAAGTCTATGAGGATGACTCCGGCATGGGAATAGGCGAGGAAGTCGTTGCAAGCGGAAGACCTCTTTCACTAAAGCTTGGACCAGGTCTTGTAGGAACAATCTACGATGGCATACAGCGGCCACTTAAGAAAATGTTTGAGTCAGGAAATGCCTTTCTTACACCAGGACAGAGGACTGAGGCATTGGACCCTGACAAAAAATGGGATTTTACCGCCGCAGAAAACATAGATGCGGGAACTGATATAAAACCGGGAATGGTGCTTGGTACTGTTCAGGAAACAGGTTCAATCATACACAAGATCATGGTGCCGCCTGACATAAGGGGAAAGAAACTTTCTTCGTTTGCGGGATCAGGCTCTTATACAGTTGATGAGCAGATTGCCGAGACTGATGCAGGTGAAAAAATATTCATGTCACAGTACTGGCCTTTGCGTAAGCCCAGACCTTTTGCAAAAAAACTTGAGGTAACCGAGCCTCTTGTAACAGGACAGCGTGTAATAGACGTTTTCTTCCCGTTGAGTAAGGGTGGAACTGCTGCGATTCCGGGCGGTTTCGGTACAGGAAAGACAATGACCCAGCATGCCATTGCAAAGTGGTGTGATGCAGACCTGATTGTATACATCGGCTGCGGTGAGCGTGGAAACGAGATGACAGATGTTCTTACGGAATTCCCGGAGCTCATTGACCCGCGTACAGGACGTTCCCTGATGGAGCGCACTATATTGATTGCAAACACATCCAATATGCCAGTTGCGGCACGTGAGGTCTCACTTTATGCAGGCATAACGCTTGCTGAGTATTACCGTGACATGGGAATGCATGTTGCGATTATGGCGGACTCTACCTCAAGATGGGCGGAGGCATTGCGTGAGCTTTCGGGACGCATGGAGGAAATGCCTGCCGAGGAAGGTTTCCCTGCATATTTACCGACACGTCTTGCAGAGTTTTATGAAAGGGCAGGCCGTGTGTTCTCCCTGTGTGGTCAGGAGGGTTCTGTTTCTGTTATCGGTGCCGTATCTCCTCCGGGCGGTGATTTCTCTGAGCCTGTGACACAGCATACAAAACGCTTTATCCGCTGTTTTTGGGCATTGGACAGGGAACTTGCAAACGCACGTCATTATCCTGCAATCGGCTGGATCGACTCATACTCTGAGTATGCCGACGAGGTAAAGGGATGGTGGGACAAGCTTGATCCGCGCTGGGCTGACATAAGGATTAAGGCACTGGAGCTTCTTAAAAAAGAGCAGAGGCTGGAGCAGATTGTACGCCTTATCGGAGCAGATGCACTTCCGGAGAATGACCGCCTGATTCTGATTGTGGCGGAAATGATAAAGAACGGTTTCCTGCAGCAGAACGCTTTTGACCAGATTGATCAGTATTCTGTGCCTGAGAAACAGATTGCACTCCTTATGCTGATCATGAAATTCTACGAGCTTGCGGTAAAGGCTATAAAGGCAGGATGTCCGCTTCTAAAGATTACGGAATTGCAGGTCAGGTCAGAGATAATCAGGGCAAAATCTGTTGTTGCAAATGACAGGATGGAAGATCTTGCTTCACTTGAAGGCAGGCTTGAGGAACAGCTTGGTGAGCTTGAGCGTCAGTACAGGACGACATCGCTGTAGGGGTTGGATATGAAAGGAATTGAATACAGAGGTCTTGAACAGGTTGACGGCCCGATTATAGCAGTGCAGAGGACTCCAGGTTCATTTTATGATGAGGTTGTATATGTTCGTGACAGGAACGGACAGAAAAAAACAGGACGCATTATCGACATAGATGAGAAGACAGCCATAGTTCAGGTTTTCGGAAGCACGACAGGCCTTGACTTGAATGACACCTCAGTTGAATTTCTTGACAGGCCTCTTGAGCTTCGTGTGGGTCGCGGTCTTCTTGGCCGTATCTTCAACGGTCTTGGTGAACCGGTTGACGGCTATCCTGAGATTATCTCCAGCAAAAAACTCAACGTAAACGGTAACCCGATAAATCCTTTTGCTCGTGTATATCCAAGGGATTTCATTCAGACAGGAATTTCCTCGATTGACGGAATGAACACTTTGATCCGCGGTCAGAAACTTCCGATTTTCAGCGGAAACGGTCTTGCGCACAATAAGCTTGCGGCACAGATAATCAGGCAGGCAAAGCTCAAGAATGCAGACGGCGACTTTGTAATGGTTTTTGCAGGCATGGGAATCAAGTACGATGTCGCGCAGTTCTTCCAGCATACATTTGAGGAAAGCGGTGTATTGAGCAAAGTTGTAATGTTCCAGTCACTGGCAGACGCACCTTCTATTGAGCGTATCATAACTCCCCGCTGTGCCCTTACTGCCGCAGAATACCTTGCGTTTGAATGCAACATGCATGTCCTTGTCGTGATGACGGACATGACAAACTACTGCGAGGCTTTGCGCGAGATCTCCACTACACGCGGTGAAGTTCCTGGAAGAAAAGGTTATCCTGGATATCTTTACTCAGACCTTGCTGAGCTTTACGAGAGGGCAGGTAGGATTCAGGGATCAGAGGGATCCATAACACAGCTTCCAATCCTTACAATGCCAAACGATGACATAAGTCATCCGATACCGGACCTTACAGGCTACATCACCGAGGGACAGATTGTTCTTGACAGGGAAATGGGACAGAAGGGAATGTATCCGCCGGTAAGTGCATTGCCTTCGCTTAGCCGTTTGATGAAGGACGGAATAGGAGAGGGAATGACACGCGAGGATCACAGTGCGGTCTCAAGCCAGCTCTTTGCATCGTATTCAAAGGTAAAGTCAATCAGGAATCTTGCCGCAATCATCGGTGAGGAAGAGCTTTCTGACATAGACAAACTCTATCTGAAATTCGGAGAGGAGCTAGAGAAGAAATTCTTTACGCAGGGTGAGTATGAGGACCGTTCTATTGAGCAGACACTTGATCTGGGATGGAAAATCCTGAGCATTCTGCCGCGTGAGGAACTGTACCGCATAAAGGATGAGTACATCGACAAGTACCTTCCAAAAACTGAAGAAGAAATGGAGGCCTGATGAGCCAGCGTCTGAATCTTGCCCCGACAAAATCAAATCTTCTTTATATAAAGGAACAGCTTGCAGTAAGCACGGAAGGCTATGACCTTCTTGAGCAGAAAAGGGAAATCCTTGTAATGGAGCTGATGCATCTTGTTGAGCGTGTTAAGCTTCTTGAGAAAAAGATGGACAAGTGCATCGAGACTGCATATCCTGCGTTAAAGCGAATGCTTATGTCCGTGGGCGGTGACCGAGTTGAGCGCATTGCCCATGCGGTTGACTATAAATTCGACATGGAGGAGAAAAAAGCCGTCATAGCAGGGATCACTTTTCAGACACTGGAAGTAAATCTTCCGCAAAAAGAACTGTTCTCATCGTTTTTGGGAACTTCTCCTGATAACGACCAGGTAATGAAAGAATTCTTTGAGCTTCTTATTCTTTTGACACAGATGGCAAGCATAAGGACGATTGTGTGGCGTCTTGCAATGGAAGTAAAGAAAACGCAGCGCCGTGTAAATGCCCTGGATAAAATGGTTATACCTCAGTCAAAAGCAACCGTTACTTATATAGAGTCGGTGTTGGAAGAAAGGGAGAGAGACAATATTTTCGTATTAAAAGCACTGAAGAACAAGCAGAGGAAAGAATGATAAAGAGCCTTTTTCAAAAAGTGGTGGTGGGATACAACGGATCCAGATCATCATTAAATGCGCTTATGTATTCAATACTCATGGCAAAGATATATAAGTGCCGCGTAAAAGTCGTGTATGTCGTCGACACCGATTCAATAAAAAAACTGACGATAACTAAATTCCTGATGAAGGATGAAAGTCATAATCTAGAAAGTGACCTTCAGCTTGATGCCGGTAAGGATTTGGCCTATGCCGAGAAACTTGCAAAATCCAAGGGCGTGAAAATCGAGACCGAAATCAGATACGGTGCAGTATGGTCAGAGATCATAACAAGCGCAGATGACTACAAGGCAGAATTGATTTTACTTGGCGGAGTTGACAATTCATCTGTTTCCAAAATGGTAAGGCATGGAATGCTTGGAAAACAGGACAGCGAGATTATAGGCTCTGCACACTGCTCCGTGATGGTAGTCCGTCATCCGCAGATAGAGCAGCTTTTCCGCATTTCCTGAAAATTCATGCAAAAAAGACAAAATGATATAGGAATAAT
>JAGADS010000224.1 GCA_017613485.1 Treponema sp. | reverse complement strand
TCTTAATTATGCATTATGAATCAATGTAAAGGTCTTTTTTAATGCATCGGAATATGATAGAATGAAGAATGACGATGAGAAAGCTTTTTTCAGATTTCTTTTAGGGCAGAAAGCCGACAGTGAGCTGACAAAATCCCTGGAGAAAAGAGTTCGCTTCGCCAAGAAAAATATGAAATGGAGGAAACAGTACATGACTTGGCAGCAGACAATAGACGAAGAGAAAGAAATCGCATTTGAAGAAGGCCGCATTGATGGAGCCTCCCAGAAAGCCATAGAAGCCGCGGAAAACCTGTTGCGAGAAGGGGATTCACCTGAAAAAATAGCACGCTGTACAGGCCTCCCCCTCGAGAAAGTGCAGGAATTGGCTCAATGCATAATGCATAATGCATAATTGTTTTTTACTAGAGTTTTGCGGTTTTTTGCATACAAAAAATGAGAGCATTCGGTATTGAATTTCAAAGTTTTGTCGTTTTTTCCAAAGGAAAAATGCGAGCCCTCGTGAACAAGAGACTGGGAAACACACCAGGAAGAGTTTTTACAGTTTTTTGCGTAGCAAAAAATGAGAGCCTTTGCGAGCAAGTAAAAACTCTAAGAGCAAGCGAAAGCTTGCGACGTGAGCAAGTAAAAACTCTAAGAGCAAGCGTAAGCTTGCGACCGTGACCTTGAATAAAACTTTTATTTCCTGTATAATAGGTTATACTTTTTGAAAAGGAATGAACTGTTATGATATCAACAAACGAAATCAAAGTAGGGTCAGCCTTCATTTTTGAAGGAGCTCCATTTATCGTTCAGAAGAAGCTTGGTCAGAAGGGAGGCCGTCAGGGAATCACTGTTCTGCTTCGCGTAAAGAACATTGTTACAGGCAGCACACAGGATCTTGGTATTGATGCCGGCGAAAAGTTTGAGGAAGTTGAGCTTACAGAGCAGACTGTACGTCTTTCTTATCTTGACGGAGACGAATATGTTTTCCAGGATCAGACAACTTGGGATGAAGTACGCCTGAGCAAGGAAGACCTCGGTGACAATGCAGGCTATATTTCTCCGGATGATGATTTTGACGTAAACATCACTTTCTACGAGGGAAAGGCTGTTGGTGTAAATCTTCCAATCAAGGTTACACGCACAATCACATATTGTGAGCCTGGAATCAAGGGTGATACATCCGGTAAGTCACTTAAGCCTGCAACTTTGGATACTGGAGCCGAAATCCGTGTTCCACTGTTCTGCAACACAGATGACCGCATCGTAATTGATACACGGGAAGGTACATTCGTAGAACGTGCCAAGGACAAATAAAACTGTCATTATTAAAGGGGACGACTAAAGAGTAGAATATGTCATTGCCGTGCTCGACACGGCAATCTTGTGTGATGCAACATGTAAAATGACAGGTTTCGAATTTTTGGGACAGCCCCTAATCAACGATCCACTAGCTCACCTGGATAGAGCGACAGCCTCCTAAGCTGTAGGTAGCGCGTTCGACTCGCGCGTGGGTCAAAGGAACCCTCCGTATCTTATGGTGCGGGGGGATTTTTTATTTTTTGGAAATACAACTTTAAGGAGTTATATATGAAATCATATTTTGATTTAAAAGGTCAGGTTGCAATCGTAACAGGCTGTTCAACAGGTCTTGGTGTACAGATGGCAAAGGCACTTGCAAATCAGGGTGCAAACATTGTTGCCATTGCACGCCGCAAGGAAATGATAGAGGCTGTTGCCAAGGAAATCTCTGGCACCTATGGCGTGGAGACTATGGCAATCAAATGCGACATCACTGACACAGCAGTTGTGGATTCTGCAATAGATCAGGTTATGGCAAAATTCGGACGCATCGACATCGTAATCAACAATGCAGGAACAGGTGCTGTTGCCCCTGCCGAGGATATTACCGATGATCAGTTTAACAATGAGATGAACATTGACCTCTTTGGTACTTTCAGGGTTGCACGTGCCGCCGCAAAGAAAGCGATGATTCCTGCAAAATACGGACGCATCATAAACATATCTTCAATGTACGGTCTTGTTGGAAATAAAATCGCAGGTTCCGCTCCATATCATGCCGCAAAGGGTGGGGTAGTAAACCTTACTCGTGCCCTTGCCGCCGAATGGGGAAAATACAACATCACGGTAAACGCAATCTGCCCTGGATATTTTTACACGGATCTTACAAGGGAAACTTTGGATTCTGAATTCTTCCAACAAAACGCAAAGACTATGATTCCTGAGGAACGCTACGGAAAAGAGGGTGAGCTAGATACAGCCGCTATCTTCCTTGCATCCCCGAATTCAGCCTATGTTACAGGTGTTGCCCTGCCAGTTGACGGCGGCTACACTGCAATGTAGTACATTGTCGTGCTTGGACACGGCAATCTTGACTTTCAATTAAGGGTTCATTCCAAAATCAAGTCTGTGACGGTGGCGTTGCAGACTTTTATAAGGTCGGCGGGTGCTATTGATATCTGCTGACCTCTTAGGCCTGCACTTATGGATATCCTTTCAAATTGAAGTGCACTCTGGTCAATGAACGTGCGGTATTTTCTTTTCATGCCAACAGGAGAACATCCTCCCCTTACATATCCGGTCAATGTCAAAAGCTCATCCTGCTTTACGGGACTTACTTCCTTTGCACCACATGCGTTTCTTGCTTTCTTAAGGTTTATCTCGTGGATTGCACTCTGACAGAAAACAACTACTTCCTTGCTCTCTGTCCTCATGACTATTGTTTTAAAAACAGTGGCGGCGTCAATCCCCAGTTTTTGGGCTGTTTTTTCCGCAGCTCCCCGTTCCAGTTCATGCTCGCCGTCATCGTCGTATTCGCGGCATTCATAGGCGATTTTTGCACCGTCCAGAATCCGCATTGCGTTTGTTTTTTTCATCTTATTTCTTTGCAAGTGGAGCACTTGAGTTTACGATGTAAGTTCCTGCTTCTGCAAAGAGTGCGATTTCGTCAACCTGCTTTTTCCAGTATGCTGCCTCATCCTTTGTTGAATATGGGCCTACACGCACACGGTAATAAAGCGTTCCGTTTGAGTCGAATGTGAATACCTCGCACTGGATCTTGTTCTCGTCCAGAAGGCTGCGTGCTTCCTCTGCCTTGTTCTTGCTTGAGTACGATGCTGCCTGAACCCAGTATCTGTCCGGGATGGCAGTCGTTGTCTTTGCTGTCTCTGCTTTCTTTTCGGCTGTCTTTGTCTCAGTTTTCTTTGTTGTGTTTCCAGTTGATGCAGTAGCTTTCTTTGTCGTGCTCTCATCAAGGGTCTTGGGCTTTGTCTGTGCCGTTGAATCCTTGGTTTTCATTGCCTGTTCGCCTGCCTTGTTTGTTGCAGTCACGTTATTTGATGAATAGGCATTGGTATATGAGGTAAAGTCAAATGTAGTTGTATTTGAGCTTGAACTGTCCTTGCTGTCAGGTACATAGACATTTGTCGGTCCATTTGCAATCACTGTAAGATTGTCTGTCTGTGCAATGGCATTATCATTGGCAGTTACGGTTGGTACTCCTTCAGCTGGGCTGGAAAGTCCTTCTCTTGGTGCTGGTTCATTTACCTTGTCGTCTTCTTTTGCTGCTACACCCGAAGTATAGGTTGGCTCTGACTTTTTTTCTGCAGGTTTGGCAGAAGTTGAGGGAGACAGCCATATTGAAGATGTATCTTTTAAACTGGCGGCAGTGACATTCTTATTGTTTCTTGCACCACTCATTAAATACGCAAAGCCGAAAACAGCACAAAGGAATAGTCCTGCTGCAATCAAAATCCACAATGTTCTTTTTTGTTCCATTCTTTTATCCCCGGCTGGCTCTTACGGAGGAAATCCTCAATCTTTTTCTCAAGACTTTTTTCAGAGCCAATATTCCATACTCTTAGAATATCGGCATTTAAAGCCCTGTAATTAGCAAAAAGATTCCTCTGATTCCTGAACCTTTGGAGGAT
>JAGADS010000001.1 GCA_017613485.1 Treponema sp. | reverse complement strand
TCTGGAGGAAACTTTTTCTTCTGTGTTTCTTCCCAACAATGTTGAATATACAGAGCGCAACATTAACGGGGTAAAATGTGATGTCATTTCTCCGGTCGTCTATTCTTCAAGGCGAATAATAATATATGTTCACGGCGGTTCGTTTGTCGGCGGTTCATGCAACAGTTACCGTAATTTCTGTGCATCGCTTGCAAATGCCACTTCATGCCGTATCGTGGTTCCTGATTTCAGAAAGGCACCCACACATGCTTTCCCTGCATCCATAGATGATCTTGTTGCCGTATTCCGTGCGATTTATGAAGAGGAAACTGTGGCACGCTCTCTGGAGGCATCTGCTTCACATCTTTCTCCTTCTGAGTCTCATGCACAGATAATCGTTGCGGCGGACGGCAGCGGTGCAAGCATGGCAATGGCTGTTGTTTTAAAGATTAACAAAAAATACCGCAATAATATTCAAGCTTTGCTTTTGTTCTCTCCGTGGCTTGACTTGACATCAGACAATCCTCTTATTGCAGGAAAAAAAGTCAGTGATGAAATCTTAAGCGGTGCATCTTTGCATCGTGCAGTTGATATGTACACCTATGCAACAAACATTCAGAATCCCTATGTGTCATGTCTTCAGGCTCCAAACGAAGATTTTGAGCAGTTCCCTCCTGTGTTCATTCAAATGGGCGGAAAAGAAATTCTTGTGCAGCAGGCAAGACAGTTAAAGGAAAAACTTGCGGCAGTTAATGTTGAATGCATTCTTGATATATGGCCTGACATGATGTTCATGTTCCAGATGGCTGATGAATTTTTACCTGAATCCCATCTTGCAATAGAAAAGGCAGGAAAGTACATCATGCAGAGGGAAGCTGAGACAGACGCAGAACGTGAGGAAAGAGAGGCCATTCTCAGAAAGAACAATATCGCCCTGGGAGAATAAAATGGAGCTTCTTTCACCGGCCGGCAATGTAGACAAACTCAGATACTGCTACACTTATGGTGCGGACGCGGCATACATCGGCTTAAAGAATTTCTCGCTCAGGGTAAAGGCAGATAATTTTTACGAGGACGAATATAAAAAGGTTGCAGAGTTAAAGGCTGAATTCCCGGGAAAGAGACTGCATTGCGCGCTTAACATTGCATTCCACAACTCAGAGATAGACCGTCTGATTCAGGACATTCCATATTTCAAGCTTTATCCGATTGATGCGTTTATCGTTCAGGATCTTGGGATAGTACCCATATTGCAGAAAGAGTTTCCTGATGCAGAGCTTCATGTCTCCACACAGGCAAGCTGCATGAACCGAGAGGCTGTAAAGATGTATAAGTCGCTGGGGTTCAGTCGTGTCGTTATGGGACGAGAGGCATCGTTAAAAGAGATTGCAGAGATTAAGGATGCAGTTCCCGACATGGAGATAGAATGTTTTGTTCACGGTGCGATGTGCATTGCATACGCAGGCCGTTGCCTTATGAGCGCATATTTGAACGGACGTTCTGCCCAGGAAGGTTTCTGCTCCCACACATGCCGCTGGGATTACGATGTGCTTTCTTCAAAACAGATTGCCCAGAGCGGTGACCTTGTCCTGCGGGAGAAAAAACGTCCCGATGAATATTTCCCTGTTTATGAGGGCGATGATTTTACTGCGGTTCTCTCGTCAAAAGATCTTTGCATGATAGATCACCTGAAGGAACTGAAGGATGCAGGAGTTGACTCACTCAAGATAGAAGGCCGCATGAAAAGCGTGTATTATGTCGCGATGTGCACAAGGGCGTATAGAAAGGCACTTGATGAGCTTGAGGGAAAAATCACCGCGGATGAGGCAAAACCTTTTGTCGATGAGCTATACAATGTGAGCCACAGGGCATTCTCTACCGGTTTTTATTTTGACAAGGCAGAGGCAGATGTGACTGTCAGCGGAGAAAGCGTAAGTCCATGGGATCTTGCGGCAGAGCTAAAGCCAAGATTATCTGAAGACGAGGAAGAAGCCGTATTGTCTCGTGGAATGCGTTTAAGGCAGAGACGGATTGATGAATATAACTCACTTGTTCCGCAGGCACAGAAGGCATGGGATGAAAGAGTAAAGAATCAGCCGGACAAGCATTTACCCGATGTGCAGAAAAAAGAAGGCTGGCACATGTATCCGCTTGTAGCCCTTAACATGCTTAATGAAAAATCAGAGCTTCAGATTGTGAGCCCGGATATTGTAAGCAGGGATCTTCCGCACGAGCATTATCAGCTTGTCAATCCAGATACAGGCGAGGTATACCGATGGTGCTGTGACGGTCATCCATGCGTGCTTTATACCGACATGGAAATTCAGGACGGAAGTTTAATACGTTCAAGGGGGCAGGAATGAAGACGGAAACGTTTGAGACGAACACCAAAGAACATGATCCTCAGGTTTTAATCGATACATTCTTTACAACATACCCTGACCTCTACAACGCTGACGACGAGAAAAAAATCAGGAATGCATGGAATTTTTTAATTGAACGCACAGACGGAATGAAACGTTCCTGCGGGCTTCCATATTACCTGCATCCTATGCGTGTCTCATGCATTCTGGCAAAAACAAAACTTGGAGCTCCATCGATTTGCGCGGGTTTCCTTCACAATATACTGGATGTTGTCCCTGAATGTCAAAATGAAATCGAGGAAAAATTCGGATCAGACATTGCAAAGTTATGCAGTCAGACTTCAAGAATCACAAGCCTCAGGATAAAGAGCACTTCAATGCAACAGGCTGACGCAATACGGAAAATGCTTTTTGCATTGGTTGACGACATACGTGTTATTTTCATAAAGCTTGCAGACCGCCTTGACCGTATGAGGAATTTAAAGTCAGTGAGCCCGGATGCCCAGCGGGAGGTTGCAAGGGAAGTAATCGATATTTGGGCACCGCTTGCCTCACGTCTTGGTATGAATGATTTGAAGAATGAGCTTGAGGATTTGAGTTTAAAATATTCTAATCCAGCCGCATTCCAGCAGATTAAGTCGATTGTCTCTCTCAAAATAGATGAAAGACAGGAATATCTGGACAAGGCCGTAAAGAAGATTTCTACAGCCGCATCAAAGCAGAATATCGAGGTAAAGATTTCCAGCCGTGCAAAACATTTCTATTCGATTTACCAGAAGATGAGGAAACGCAACAAGGAAGTGGGCGAGCTTTATGATTTGCTTGCGTTGAGGATAATCTGTTCAACAGAAAATGAATGCTATACGCTTATTGGAATAGTGCACTCTTTGTGGAAGCCCATGGAGGGAAGGTTCAAGGATTATATTGCAATGCCCAAGGCAAACGGATATCAGTCATTGCATACAACGGTAATCTGCGAGGGAAAACCGCTTGAGATACAGATACGCACACAGAACATGCACAATGTTGCAGAGCATGGTGTTGCATCTCACTGGCTTTACAAGAAAGGCACAAACCATGACATGGTAAAGGCACAGGATCTTTCCATAATCAATCAGCTTCGGGAACTCAGGGATGAACAGCTGAGCGACGAGAATTTTTTTCAGGAACTCAAGAACGAGCTTCTGGGCGATTCAATTTTTGTGTTTACCCCGAACGGTGATGTAAAACAGCTTCCTGCAGGTGCAAATGCAATCGATTTTGCCTATGCGATTCACACTGATATAGGCGAGAAAGTTGTCGGTGCAAAAGCAGACGGAAAAATAATTCCGTTGACCGCTGAATTAAAGAACACACAGATTGTAGAGATAATTACAAATCCCCAGGCTCATCCGACACAGGCACAGCTCAAGGCAGTCAAGACAGGAAAGGCAAGGCAGAAGATTCATTCATGGCTTGTGGCAAACGATGACACTTTCCTTGACAAGGATGCCATTGCAAAACATGAGGCAGAGATACAGGCAAACAACCTTCATTCAATGCAGGTGATGCAGCAGAGGGCGGCGGAAGGAAAGCACAGGAAAAAGAAAGAGGAACCGAATTTTACAGGACTCATCAGAATCGGCGACACCACCAATTTTATGGTTACGATTGCAAAATGCTGTAGTCCTGTTCCCGGAGAACCAATCGTGGGTTATGTCTCTCGCAACAGGGGCATCACGGTTCATGCGGCGACATGCATCACCTTCCAGCGTATTCCCGACATTGAGCATAGAAGCATAGAAGTCTCATGGGATACAGGAAAGGAAAAGAAAAAGAAGAGTCAAAACTGAGTGTCATGCCGGGACAAGAGGAGTGTCATGCGTGGACAAGAGGAGTGTCATGCGTGGACAAGAGGAGTGTCATGCTGAGGCAAGAGGAATGTCATGCGTGGACAAGAGGAGTGTCATGCTGAGGCAAGAGGAATGTCATGCGTGGACAAGAGGAATGTCATGCCGGACCTGATCCGGCATCTTAATGTGGTATGACAGATTGAACGAGATCAGGAGGAAATCTAAATACTTATGGAGCTTTAATGGCAGAAAAAGGATATGTCTATTTTATGACGAATCAATCTAATAGAGTATTATATGTTGGTGTAACGAGTGATCTAGATAAAAGAGTAGCTCAACATAAAAAACATGAGTATGGCGGTTTCACTGCTTCATATAATTGTAATAAACTAGTATATTTTGAGGAATGCAACGACATAAAAATGGCGATCGAAAGAGAAAAACAATTGAAGAATTGGAAACGTAAATGGAAAAATGATTTAGTAAATGAATTCAACAAGGAGTGGAAGGATTTATCTGAAGAAGATTCCGGGTCGAGCCCGGAATGACGATGAAAGAAAAAGGAAAGTCGTGTTTCTGAAATGTCATGGCATGTGGCAGAGAAAAGTGTCCTGCCGGTGCAAGGGAAATGAGATGGCGGAGGAAGAAAAGTGTCCTGCCGGACCTGATCCGGCATCTTAATATGACAGAGGAGGATTCAGGGGCAAGCCCGGAATGACAAACTGTTTACTTTTTTCTTCCAATTACATTTCTGTCTTGACCTGACAAGTCCTTGAATATATTTACATCCTTAAAACCGTTTTGCTCGAATATTTGGGCGGCTTCTTTTGCATTGTATTCACCTGTCTCCAGTATCAGAACTCCATTTGATTTTAGATGGGCGCAGGCCTGGGGAATAAGGTTCCTTATGATTGCAAGTCCATCGCTGGTTAAAGAAGGGCTTCCGTCAAGCTCCACGTCTCCGTTCAGTGCAAGAACAGGTTCATTCCTTCCGTCCTTAAGCAGTTCATTGACATCGCTCATGGGAATATAGGGAGGGTTTGAGATTATGATATCGAATTGTCCGTTGATTTTTTCAAAAAGATTTGAGCATGTGATTTTTATTTCCGGTTTAATATCATCAAGTCCAAGTTGAATGATGTTTTTTTTCGCGATCTCAAGTGCATTCATGCTTATGTCAGAAAGGGTCATGGAGGGAAGATTTTTATATCTAAGTGAATCTTTACATTCAGCTATAACCGAAAGACCTACGCATCCGCTTCCAGTGCACATGTCGCATATAGAAATCACTTTGTCGTCAAAATGCTTTTGCTTTATGAAACTGAGGGCGTTCTCCACAAGGAGCTCTGTGTCTGGTTTTGGAATAAGGACATCGGGAGTGACGGTAAAATCCCTGCCGTAGAATTCCTTGTGGCCTGTGATGTATGCAACAGGAAGTCCTGTAAGCCTTTTCTCCAATGCCTGCTGAAAAAATTTTTCCTGCTCATTGCTAAGTTCAATCTCACGGTGAAAGAGCAGGGTTGTCTTATCGCATTTTAGGATTTCCTGCAAGATACAGTCGGCATCCAGTTGTGCTGAGGGGCTTGAGTCTTCAAGTTTCGTTTTACCGTAAGAGCGTGCCTCTTGAATGTTCAACTATTATCCTTCCAGGTCAGACACGTCTTTGAGCTGCTCTTCCTTTGCGTAGACATTCAGGGCATCAAGCATGTCGTCCATGTTTCCCATCATGAAAGAAGGAAGATTATGAAGGCTCAGGTTTATGCGGTGGTCGGTGACACGGTCCTGCGGGAAATTGTATGTACGGATTTTCTCGCTTCTGGCACCGCTTCCTACCATACTCTTTCTTGCATCGGCCCTTTCCGCCTGCCTTTTGCTTTCCTCAAGGTCAAAGAGTCTTGCACGGAGAACACGCCATGCCTTTGCCTTGTTCTTTATCTGTGACTTTTCATCCTGCTGGATTACTACGATTCCTGTCGGGATATGTGTAAGACGTACCGCTGAATCCGTTGTGTTGACGCACTGTCCGCCCGGTCCACCTGCACGCATTACATCCACACGCACGTCCTCTGGCTTTATGTCGATTTCTGTTTCCTCGGCCTCTGGTAAAACTGCAACGGTTGCTGTGGAAGTCTGCAAGCGTCCCTGTGATTCTGTCTGCGGTACCCTCTGTACACGGTGAACGCCTGACTCCCATCTGAGTGTTCCATAGACAAATGAACCGCTGATTGATGTTACAATCTTGTTGAATCCGCCGACCTCTGTCTCCTGGGCTTCCATGGTCTCCGTGCTCCAGCCCTTGCGTTCTGCAAGATGGGTATACATTTCCCAGAGATCGCGTACAAACAGGCTTGCCTCATCTCCACCTGCGGCAGAGCGTATTTCCAGAATGATGTTCT
Organism: Treponema sp.; assembly: GCA_017613485.1. The sequence continues at coordinate 5,108 of JAGADS010000001.1, read as the reverse complement.
TTTCGTCAAGGGGATCCGGGGGAATGAGCTTAAGTTTAATCTGCTCCTCCAGAACCGGCTGTTTTTCCTCCAGTTCCTTCAATTCCTCGCGGGCCATCTCTTTCATGTCGTGGTCTTCTTCCTCGGTAATCAGGACCGTGGCCTCTTCAATTCCAGAGAGGACTTTCTTATATTCAGCATAAAGGTCCATGAGCTCTGAGAGATACCGGTGCTCGCGCATGACATCCTTGTATTTTTTCTGATCTTTTACCAAATCAGGATCGGCAATCAATGCCTGAACCTCATCAAACCGTACAGTAAGGTCATCAAGTTTTTTAATCAAATCCATGTGAGCGATTGTATACTATTTTGAATATAGTTTCAACCTAGAAATTTATTCATTTCCTGTCTGCACAGGGAGTCGCAGATCTCGTTGTACTTGTGGCCTGCGTGCCCTTTTACCCATGCCCATTCTATGTCAAGCTGATTGTATTCCTGATCCAGCTGAATCCAAAGGTCCTGGTTTAGCACCGGCTTTTTTGCGGCCGTTCTCCATCCGTTTTTCTTCCAGTTGTTTATCCAGCTTGTGATGCCGTTCTTTACATACTGGCTGTCGGAATATACTTTTATTTTATTGTTCTTCCATTTGCTGTTAGAAAGCACCGCTTCCAGTGCTTTGATTGCCGCCATAAGCTCCATGCGGTTGTTTGTTGTGTCTGCCTCTCCACCGCTATATGTATGCTCATCGTTTCCGTCTATGATGACGACACCCCATCCGCCAGGACCTGGGTTTCCCGAGCAACCGCCGTCTGTATAAATAATTATTTCATCCATGAGGAAAGTATAGTATATAAAGATAGTTAAGTCTATGAGTTTTTGTTTTTGTATTTAGTGTTTGCGGAAAAAGTATTTTAGAAAGAAAAATCACACGGATTCGAAATTGCTAACGCAATTTCTGATTATAAAATTGTTTTGATTTTTTTGCTTTTCTTTGGAATATAAGGAAAAATCGTTAGATTTTTCGAATCCGTGTGACAAAAAAAAGCCCCGGCTGAAGACCAACCGGGGTATGTTTCACAGGTTTTTCCCTAGATTAGAACTTGTATGTCCAAGATGTCGGGAATGTAATCTGTACGAATGGATCTGCGAATACCAGGTCAACACCAAATGAGAATGTGTGCTTTCCAACATGGTACTGTACAGTCGGAATTGTCTCGAACACAACACCGCGTCCATTGTACTTGCCATCGTAGAGGTTGGGGTTAACTGCATCCCAGTTGTTGTCAGTAGCACTAGCTGTATCTTCTGATGTTGTGCTCAGACGTGGATCGAAGTCTGCAACACCCTTGAGTGCGATGTCTGTGCTGAATGCCTTTGTGAACTGGTATTTTCCACGGAGACCTGCATAGAAGTCATAAGCTTCATAGTAGTGGCGGTACTGGTTAGCCCTGTTGTAAATGCTACCTGTTGCAACACCATTAATTGTTTTTGTTGGGAAGTCACTATCTTTTGCACCATAGAGGCTGTACCAGCGGTAATCCCATTCTGCTGAACGGTTAAGACCGAAGTTTGTACAAAGGTCAAAGTCTACGCTGATCTTGTCGTTCCAGCAGCTCAAGCCGAGGTCAAAGAGAAGGAGGCCTTCAACGCGGTATTCACCGATGAATCCGATTACGTTAGCATTCGGATACTGATCGTTTACGTCCCACTTCCAGTCATAGTTGTGGTTGAACATCAAGCCAGAGTAGAATGCCCAGCCTTCAATTCCTGTGTATGAACCGAACAAGCCGATAGAAGCCTCTTTTGGTGTTCCCCAGTTAAGGATATTGCGTCCTACCAAACCTACAGACCACATGTTCTTGTATGTATAGTCAGCACCGATGTTGATCTTTGGAAGGCTGCCTGTTATAGGTGTTCCCAGCCAGACATCGTTGTCTGTATCAGGATCTCCACCGAAGTAGCTGATTACGTCAAGACCGATTGTTGCACGGAGACCGTTGAAAGGCTTCCACATAACACCGATGTCGCTACCGAGGTTACCTGAACCCATGTTGAATCCAACTACAGGAAGATATGAACCTGGTGTGTAGATGTCATCGCTCAGGAAGAATGTGAGCCATGACCATGGGCGGAATTCAAGATAGAAATCCAGGTCTGTCCACTTCAAGTCCATGAAGTCCCATACACTGTCGGCGTTTGAATAAACAAGCTGGAATCCAGGCTGGTTGTCCAGTGTGAGTTCTGCCTGTGCTCCGAAGTCGAATTTTTCTGAAGTATAATCTGCTTCGATTCTTTCAGAAATTCCAGCAAAATCCATCATTGGGCTTACACCAGGAATGATTTCAACGATGCCTGTGCTTACTGTGTTTGTGAAAGAAACATCTGCAAACGCTACTGAAGCACTAAGAGCAAGAGCAGCAGCCATAACAGCTACGCCTTTTTTTGTAAATTTCATAGTTACTCCTTGAGTTATATAAGTTTTATGCTAACTCGCAACTTTATAACGTTTATTTTAAAGCATGAATCGAATAAAGTCAAGAGTTATTTGACCGACAACTCTTAGAGTTGCGGTCAAAACCGCTATATCGGGATTCTTTTCAAGAACCCGGTAAACCAGTTTCTAAGCCGACAACTCTGTCGAGTTGCGGTTAAAACCATAAGTAATTAAGCATTACGAATTAAGAATTACGCATTATTCCAGGCCGTGTATTTATCACATTCGAGGATTTCGCGGGCATTCTTGATTCTTTCTGCTGTGGGGGGATTTACGCCTTCAAGCGGGTAGGGGATGCCCAGATTCTTGTATTTTGTGATTCCCAGAGTGTGATACGGGAGGATTTCTACGCGGTGGATATTTCCCAGTGTGCGGATAAAATCCCTTGTCTTTACAAGATATTCGTCGTTGTCGGAATAGCCTGGAACAAGGACATGCCTTATCCATACCGGTTTCTTGATTTCATCCAGATATCGGAACATTTCTATTATATCGTCGTTTCCCATGCCTGTGAGCTTTTTGTGCTCCTGGGGGTCTATGTGCTTTATGTCCATCAAAACGGTGTCCGTAAGCTCCATCAGGTGCTGGAATTTGTCAAACCAGGGGCTTTCTTTTGTAAAAGGTCCCCCGGCTGTGTCTATACATGTGTTGATGGAATTCTTTTTGGCCTCTTCAAACAGTTCAATCAAAAAATCCAGCTGGAAAAGGGGTTCTCCTCCGCTAACTGTGATTCCCCCCTTGTCTCCCCAGTAGTTCCGGCAGTCAAGTGAATCCTGAATCAGCTCCTGTGCGGTCTTTTTCTCGCCTTTTGTCATGTCCCAGGTGTCCGGATTGTGGCAGAAAAGACATCGCATGGGGCATCCCGACAGGAAAATAATATACCTGACCCCCGGACCATCTACGGATCCAAAGCTTTCTATTGAATGAACGTAACCTTCGACCACGCCTTATTCTCCCATCAGCTCTGCATATTTTTTTGCAAGGCGGCGGCTTTTTTCTGCTGCAAGACCCCTGTAACGTGCGGGATCCTCAAAGAAACTGGCCGGATTTTCAACTCCAAGCTTCTCAAGCTGGGCTGTAATCTTTTGGAATGCGTCTGTATGGGTTTTAAGCACCTCAAAGAATGTCTTTCCGCTCTGCTCTGCCTCAAGGGTGATTTTACGGATAACCTCGTGACCGTCATTTACACCTGCCTCTCCAAGAAGTATGTATGCCGGCTCTGCAAGGACACCGCCACGGACTTTTCCACCTGCCTCCGCAAGATTCTTTGCCATGTTCTCGCGGTCTGCCTGTAGACCTGCAACAACTGACTTCATGCGTGCGACTGCCATTGTAAAGCCTGATACATAGTCTGCAATGAAACGCTGGCTTGCTGAATTGGTCAAATCCCTCTGGTGCTCCGAGATCTGATCCATGTAGAATGTGATTACGCGGGGACACATTGCCTTCCACAGGGATTTTACGTGCTCGCTGTTCCACGGGTTGCGCTTCTGGGGCATTGTTGAAGATCCCACCTGTGTTGAGGCAAAATACTCGTAGACTTCACCGATTTCACTTCTCTGGAGGTTCCTGAGATCATCGGCAAGGTTTGCAATGATTCCGAATGCCACGTTCATCTCCAAAAGCAGGCGAAGAAGATATTCCGGCTCGACAAGCTGATTTGAGTATTCGCTCGGTTCAAGTCCCAGGAATTCAAGATATGTGCGTTCAAGCTCCTCCGGGTCCTTTACAATCATGCTGGGACCGTTGTATGAGCCTACAGGACCTGCAAGCTTACCCTTTAGCTGATTAGAAAGCTCCTCTATGCGAAGGATTGATTTTCCCAGTCTGGACACGAATTCCGCAATGCTCCATCCAAAAGTAATCGGAACTGCATGCTGTCCGTGTGTGCGTCCTACCTGTGGGGTCTCGGCCTCCCTGTCCGCAATGGCACAGAGGGATTTTTCAAGTGCCTTCAATTCAGGAAGAACAACATTCTGGGTTACATCCCTCATGCGGCAGGAAAGGGCAGTGTCAAGGATGTCCACCGATGTTGCTCCAAGATGAACGTAAGGCCCTATGTCAGCAGGAACCTTTGTCTTGAATACGTTTACCAGGGCACGGATGTTGTGCTTGGTTTTCTCTTCCTCTGCATAGACTTCCTGGGGATCAAGATTCTGGGCGGTCTGGTCAAGCATGTCTGCTGTCTGCTGGTTGAGTTGTCCCCTTAGCTTTAGGTGGGCTTTTACCAGGGCAGCCTCGGCACGTGCACAGCTTCTGATGCTGGCTTCCTCTGAGATGTATTTTGACAAGCCTTCAAATGCAGCGGCTTCCGACAATGAATATCTGTGATCGATACATGATAGGTTTTGAAAAATATTGCGTGTTTCCATGAGCACAGTATGAACTAAATGGCGACAAATATCAAGAGCGGTTTGAAATGCGTAATTGAGAATTATCTTGTCCTACTTGAACAAACGGGCGTTTCCCCTTAAAATGACGGAATGAAAAAGATTGGTTTTACAGTTCTTGTCCTGTTGGCTTTTATGGGGCTTTCATCATGCACGGATAAAAATGATTTTGTTGCGTTTGAGGAAAACGGTGTTAAGCTCTTGATCAGTCAGGAATATCTTGATAAGGGAATCTCTTACGATTA
>JAGADS010000022.1 GCA_017613485.1 Treponema sp. | reverse complement strand
GGCCAGCCGAATGCTGCAACCATAATAAAGCGGTTTGCATTGTTGCCGCCGGATGCACGGATTGTATCTACAATAAGCTGATTGTAACCGTTACCGATTTTAATGTCACTTTTACAGACAGCACAATTCAAATCAATGCCACTATCATGTCCATCTACCTGCGGATGAAGCTCATCTCCAGGCTCATTCATAGTTTCAAAAATCAAATGCTCGTCATAAGAATTATTAAAGGCTGCACAAATCTGTGTCCAGAATGCCTTCAGAACTGCCTCAGACCTTTTCTGTTCCTGCTTGTTTACAATAGCGCTTTCATAACGGATTGGATTTACCTTGTTTTTCTTCTCAGCATCTGTTCTGTATTCCCAGCCCCAGTGGAATCCGCAAATCATAACATATAAATCTTCCTCTATTGCACAATCAATAACATATTTAAGTTCGCTTATAAAACGTGGCGCAATTGTGTATTTATCATCAATAAAATGTTCTCCCGGATTTACCTGAATTCTTATATTCTTAAAGCCCTTGTTTTTGATATTCTGCATATCTCTTTTTACATTTGCTTTTGAATAACCTTGTTGATAAATATCTTCACCAAAATCAATTGAAAGATCTACCCTATTTAAAGGCCAGTAATTAAAACCTGTACCAATCTTTGGAACAAAATCCCACGCGTCCGCCTTTGCATCAATAGTTGGGTTTAGGGCTGTATCAACAACAGGCTTTTCATCAGTTATATGAACATTTGTTAAAACCGGATTATCAACTTTTTCAAAACTTACTTCTTTAATGGCAAACTGTTCATAAGTTATATCCCAGGCTGCCTGGAAGAAAAGTCCAGAAAAAGCCTTTGGATACGCAGTAATAGGAATAACCATTTCTTTAAGATAAGACGGGCAGTAAACAACTCTATCGCTCCAATTAAATGCGTTTGATTCATCCGGGAAATCTATATTCAAAATAAAGCCGATATCGTTTAAGGCTTCATATTTTATTCGGATAATGTTGTAGGCAGAAACATCCATATTATCAAGCCAGTAGTACACCCCTGCATCGTCCTTAAGTTTTCCGGGTTTGTTGATTGTAACCATTCCCGTTTTTTTATCGAAGAATGCAGTTTTTTCTTGATTTGAAGCAGGCATCTTGCTCAAATCAATCTTATACGGCTTAACATTCTGTGCAAATACAGAAATAGAAGAGAATAGGACGAGCAGGGCAGAAATCAGAAATCTCCTATACCCCCCCATGTTTGTGTAGTGTTTTTCATGTGGTCTCCTTGGATGTACATCCTTAATTATTATAACACAGGTTTTGGGAAAAGGGTACAGTGTTGGACTCACATTTTTATCTTGACGGATTACAATATCGGGGTATAATATACTTAGTCAAGTTGACCAGATTGTGTAAAAGGGGCTTTATATGTGCCAGATGAATGTATTGGAGGCAAAGACAAATTTCTCGAAAATTATTGCCATGCTTGAGCGCAAGGATGAAAAGGAAGTCATTGTGGCTCGTGCCGGAAAACCGGTGGTAAAGATTACCTTGTATGAAAGAAAGAAGAGTTTTGATGAGGTCTATGGAATTGCCAAGGGAAGGTTCACTGTACCGGATGATTTTGATGAACCAGATGAAGAAATTGCCAGCATGTTTGGTATGATTGATTAAGGGGTGTCTTGAATGGGAAAAAGCTCACTGTTGCTTGATACGCATGTCATTCTTTGGCTTGTTTCGGGGAATAAAAAACTCTCTGAGCAGGGACGTAATCTGATAAAGGAAAACATAGACTCTATTTATTACAGCATAGCATCCATGTGGGAGATTCAGATTAAATTCTGCAGGAAAAAAATAGATGTCTCAGGCACGGAGTTCATGCATTATTGTGAGATGGCAGGTTTTCATAAACTCCCTATTGATGACCTTCATATTGTGGAGCTGGGTAATCTTGTACGTGACGAAAAAGCTCCGCCACACAATGATCCGTTTGACCGTATTCTTCTTTCTCAGGCAAAGGCGGAAGGTTTTGATTTTATAACGCACGATCCTCTTTTCAGGGGATATAACGAAAACTGCGTGATCGAGGTATAGGTCATTCAGGTTAATGACATCTCTTACTCCACAACCTTTACCGACTTGATGATGATGTTCTTGCCGTTGAGGAAGATGTATTGGGCATAACCGGATAGTTCGCTTGCAAGTGTCTCGTCGATGGAAAGTTCTACAGTGTTGTCCTTGACAGAAATACACCAGCCGTCCTTGAGCGTGCCACCCTTGATTTTTACACCTTTCATCGGGGCAATCTCATGCCAGTTTGAGTCCAGGTCCTGGTATGCCAAGCGTAAAATTGAATCTGAGGATTTTTTCTCAACATCAAAAACAAGCTTATATTTTGCAGGAGTTGAATGGTAGAACAAATTGATAGCGAGCCTGTAATCCTCGCCAAAATCTGTCAGGTCAAGAGGTTCTGACAAAATATTTTTCCCCACAAGGCTTTCAATCTTTACCTCGTTCCTTTTAATGAAATCAGCACTCAGAGGATATTCTTTTCCTTGTGCGCCGTATAAAAAGGTGTTTACAAATTCCTCGTCATACCATTTGAGCTTCCAGTTGTCAAAATAACCGCTGAACCAGGGTGATATTCCTGAGAAATCGCTGTCATTCCATAAGCTGGCATTGCATGAGCGTCCAGGTTTTGTTACCTCTGCCATAATGTCTTTCATCATGTTGATGCGCTCCATAATCGGAGTGTGGCGGGACTGGCCTGTTTCTCCAAGGTAAACAGGAATATGTTTGGAAAAATACTTCTTGTCCAAAGCAGCAAAGGCTTCTGGAATCTGATCCTTTATAGCGTCTATATAATATTTGTTGGAGTATTCCTCAGAGCCTCCCATAGGATAATAATGGAATGTCGGGATAAGCTTATTCTTTGCCTTGTCCTTGGGCATCTTAAAAAGATTGTTCGAAATGTTCTGCCATCTGGCTCCAAGTCCTTCGATTAAAATAAAACGGTTTGCATTGTTGCCTCCAGTGGAACGGATTGTATCAACTATCAGCTGGTTGTATTCATTCAATATTGCAAAATCTTTTTTACAGGTGGCGCAGTCTGTTCTTTCCCAGAAGTTATGCTCATGCAGCATGTCTACAGGCTCATTGAATGTCTCAAAAATCAAATGCTCATCATAGGAATTGTTGAAGGCCTGTGCACATTGCTTCCATACCGACTCTATAAATTTTCTGGACTCTTTC
>JAGADS010000223.1 GCA_017613485.1 Treponema sp. | reverse complement strand
GGGAATTCAATTTTCTCCGTGGTGATTTCAGAGTTTGTCGGATTTGCCTTTGCGGTTTTTGTCTCTGTGCTTGTTCCGTCCCTTGTTGCATTTTTTATCGGTCTTGGGATTTTTGGTTTTGGCGGAATGTCTATTGCCACCGTTCTTGGAGCAATCTTATACGCCGCTCTTTATGCCTTTGTCTGTGTTGCCGCATTTGGAATCACTGTTCCAATCTGTTTCATAATCAGGGGAGAAGGTTTGTCATGCATCGTGAATCTGATTGTGCTGATTACTTGGTGGAGTCTGGTGCAGGAAGTGATTGAAACGGCAATTGGAACTTTGATTGAATATACATCATTCGGTCAGCTTTTCTTCTTGTGCTCGGGAGATTTTTCTGCGTGTCCGGTAATCAAGGCTTTGTCAGTCGGCTTTATCACCATTGCACTTTTGCTCCTGATTTCATATTCAGTTCTTAAGAACAAGGAGTTGAAGTAATGAAAACAATAACCACGCAGCAATCTTTAAAATCAATTCTAATTACTTTGTTTTTAATCGTAGGTTCATTCTCTTATGCCATTGCAGATTCCATGCCACAGTCTGACAGGACTTTTTACGAACCGCTGGACATAAATGACGGTGCGCAGGTATCTGCAAAAATCAGTGATTACGTTTTAGAGCGTGAGGCAGGCCTTGCTTCTGTTGCGGTTGCTGTGTTTGCGAAAGATGAGACAGTCTGTGAGCAGTATTTCGGTTATGCAGACATAGACAAAAAAATCAATGCAGATGATGAAACTGTTTACGAATGGGGCTCAAGCTCAAAACTTCTTGTGTGGACAAGTGTAATGCAGCTTTGGGAAGATGGAAAGCTTGATCTTGACCGTGATGTCCGTGAATATCTTCCGTCTATTTTTGCAGGACGTCTAAAATTCAAAAAGCCTGTTACTATGACACAGTTGATGAATCACACAGCTGGATTCCAGGAATGTCTTTACGAGAACAGTCATGCAGAGGAAGATGACATTCGTCCGCTGGATGAAACCCTTCTTGCAATGGAGCCGCTTCAGGTTTATGAGTCGGGTACTGTTACCGCCTATTCAAATTGGGGAAACGCTCTTGCAGCCTTTGTTGTCCAATGTATCAGTGGAGAAGAATATGCTGATTATGTTCATCATTATATTCTTGAGCCGCTTGGAATGAATCGTACTGCTGTTTCCGGAACTCACAATGATAACAGCTGGGCAAAACAAAAACGGGAGGAGCTTCAGACTTACACAATCAATTCAGAGGGACGTGAGGATTATGGAAGTCGTGTCGCTTATGTTGAGCTTTATCCTGCAGGGGCAGCAATTAGTCCGCTTGGTGATTTCCTTGTCTTTGCAAAAGCCCTTGCTGATAAAAACGGCACATCCCTTTTTAAGAAACCCGACACTATGAAAGTATTCCACTCTGTAACTTCGTTTTATGGCGACAGTGCTTATCCAAAAAACTGTCATGGATTCTGGACGATGTATTATGGAACAAGGCTGATTGGTCATGGTGGCAACACTTACGGTTGTTCTGCAAATCTTGTAATTGACCCGGAGAATGAAAGTGGCATTGTCGTGATGGCAAATGAGAGCGGAGAGACTGCATTCAATTATGGACTTGTTGAGCTTGTTTTTGGAAGCATGGCAGAAGATTCTGTTTTGCATGAAGATGATGTTTCGCCCGATATAAGCGGATTTTATTTATCAAGCCGTGATTTTATTAAAGGCTTTATGAGGATTACACGGTATACATATTTTATGCCGATATTCCGCACAGATGACCCGAATGTTTATAGATTGCCTTTTGACGGTAAAGTGAAATACCTTGGAAACAAGCGTTACCTGATGGACAACGGAAATGGAATGTCTGTTATGTTGTACTTGAAGTACGATAACAATAGTCGTCCTGTCCTGGAAATGGAGACAATGAACTATATCCGCGATCCGTTTTTTATTCCGGTTGTTGTATTCATAGGTCTGATGTATGTGCTTGCCCTTGTCTGCCTGATAATCCTGATTGTAAAGGGTGTCAAAATGATTGTCGCACGGAAAAGAGAATATCCAGGGCGTTCCGCGACTTCGCACAAGCTGTCATTGTTGGGTCTGGTGATTCCTGTCGTGGTAGTTGTTGTTGCATCGTTTTTGGTTTTTAATGAAAGCAAAATCATAAAACCCTTTGCCTTTGTTTCTGTAATTTTGGCTGGATTTGTGTGTTTAATTTCCGTGGCAAATAGTATATACTTGTTTAAGAAGAAACACTGGTTTGTTGCGGCAACAGGAATGTACGTTTCATTCTTCATTGTGTTCTTTCATTTTTGTAATTTTTGGAGCTTGTAATGTCAAAGATTCTTATTGCGGATGATGAAAAGGAAATTGTTTCACTCCTAAAGTTTTATCTGGAGCCAGAAGGATTCACAGTCTACGAGGCATACAACGGAAAAGATGCCGCCCGTATTTTTGAAGCGGAAGATATAGACCTTCTTATTGTAGACATAATGATGCCCGGTATGAACGGTTATGAAGTGATAAAGTTGGTCCGCAACAAAAGCGACGGGAAAAACAATATTCCAGTTCTTGTCGTTTCCGCAAAGACACTTGTTTCCGACAGGATACTTGGATTGGAAATTGGAGCAGATGATTACATTACAAAACCATTTGAGCCGTTGGAGCTTGTTGCAAAAGTCAAGGCACATCTAAGGAGAGTTGAAAGCATTCAAAGTTCGAACGGAAAAACTGGGCATTCAGAAAATAATGATGAGTCAAATGTCATCAAGGCAGGAAAACTTGTTCTTAATAAAACTCAAGGCACTGTATCAGATGGCAAGAAAGTTTTTGATTTGACAAAAGTGGAGCTTGCCGTTCTTGAATTGTTCATGGAGCAGCCTAAGCGCATTTTTACAATGGAACAGATTTATGAGCGTGGTTGGGGAGAAGATCTTGTGGTTGATGATAATACAATCCGCGTAACAATCAGTCACTTGAGGGAAAAAATAGGGGAAGCTAAAATCACGAACATTCGTGGTCTTGGTTATCGCCTTGAGTGCTAGGAGTGAGGTAAAATCAGATGAAGAACTTACGTAAGAAAATAGTCTGGTATTTTATAATCTGCTCGTTTCTCCTGCAGTGTGCCATCTCTGCCGTTCAGTCTTGCTTTGAAGAACTTATCATGCCTGTTTTTGAAAAGCTTGTAGAGACTAATGCAGAAGAAGATATATCAGAAGGAGCGCTGACCTCGATTGTCGGATTCTTTGTCATAGTCATAATACTTTTTGTTATTGCGGCATTCATTTTTTATAAGCTGGTAAAAAAGGCAGTTAAGAAAGAATCAGATATCCGCATGGAAGAGCAGAGGCTTATGTATGCAAGTCTGGCACATGACCTTAAGACACCCCTCACAAGCGTCATAGGTTTTTCGTCTTCATTGATTGATAAAAAAATCCCTGATGATAAAAAAGATGAAGTGGTCCATACAGTTCATGATAAAGCAGTACAGATGAATGCTCTTTTGGAATCCATGCTGTCATATTCAAAACTGAATTCGGAGAGCTATCAGCTTAAAAAAGAAAAGATTGATTTTTGTAAATTCGTCCGGAATCTTACGGCATCACTTTACGCTGATTTTGAGTCGCACAACATTACCGTGGAAGTGGACATTCCAGAAACAGAACTTATCATAAACGCTGATGTCATGGAGCTTTCACGTGCGGTAGGTAATCTTCTTGCAAATGTCTGGATTCATAATCCTGAAGGAACTCTTGTGCTTATAAAAGTGTCGGAGTCAAAAAAATATGTAAGCCTGCGCATTGCAGATACAGGAAATAAAATCGATCCAAAAAAATCGGAGAGCCTTTTTACTCCCTTTGTCTCAGGAAACGAGGCACGTACATCTGGAAAAAGCTCTGGCCTGGGGCTTGCAATCTCAAAGGCTGTTGTTGAACGTCACGGTGGAAAACTGTACATAGATTTTAACATGGAAAACTTTACAAAAGCATTTATAGTGGAGGTACCAAAATGCAAAGAAAAATAATTGTTACTCTTATAGCTGTTCTTGTACTTGCAACTGGAACTGTAAACGCAAAACAAAAGACAAAAAATGTCCCGCCGTCTGCCGGAATCACGGATGCGGATGTTGTTAATTTAGCGGATAAACTTCCTGCGATTATGGAGGAGCTGAATTCCTACAATGGAATAGATGAGGACATGGGCTTTGATGAAATCGAGGAGATTATCGGAAAGGCAGAAATGAAAAAGGTTCTGAATAAACATGGAATC
>JAGADS010000222.1 GCA_017613485.1 Treponema sp. | reverse complement strand
TTGGACAATTATCCAAGAAAACAGGACGTAAAAAAAGTATATCGTAAACTCGATGGAGAATATATTCTTGTGGACTGTGTTTATACAGAAGATTGGGATATGGAAAAAAGACGTTCTGTTGCAAAGAATATCAGCAGTGATGATTATGTTACAAATCTTGCAATTGAAAATGATGAAGTGGTTGGATTTATTGGGTTAAAAAAAGATTTGGTTGAACCATATATGATTTTGGATATGATGCAAGTATCGGCCACCTGCAGAGGACAGGGGATTGGAAGGAAGTTGTTTGATGTGGGGAAGGAAGAAGCACGGAAAGCCGGAGCAGAGGCTTTGTATATTTCTGCATGTTCATCGGAAGAAACTGTTGCTTTCTATAAAGCGATGGGAGCCGAATTGACAGATTGTCCAATAAAAGAAATTGCAGAAGATGAGCCGTATGATTTGCAAATGGTTTGTTATGTTTAAATACTATATATTATTTTGGGAAAAGATGAAGGGCGGGCACTTTCCTAAATACTTAAAATGTGATACAGAAATAACAAGAACTTCTGGGTTCATATTGAATTCAAAAGCGGCAAGTTGATTTTAAAAAAGGAGAAATTTATGGGTTTGTTCAACAAGTATAAAATAAAGGCTAAGGATATAAAGCAGTATGTTTTGAATTACGGAGGCTGCCTTGCCAGTAAGATGATTACCCAGAAAGGTTTGGGGCTGAACTATATGTACAGGGAAGAAGCGGACAACGATGTTGACAGCGGATGGAGATTCTTCTCTGGCTGCGAGACGGATGATTACGTTAATAATCCAAAGAACATAGAAGTTTATGATGTGAACACGATAGTAAACTATTCGCCGGACATTATTCCTTTCCTTGATATTGAAAAAGGCTTTGCGCTGGAAAGAGATTCAGAAAGCGGCAGGTTCTATCTTTTAAAGGATAATGAAAAAACAAAATTTGATTTGGACTATGCGGTTGGCCAGCTAAGGAAAAGGGACGAGGAAGTTCCAATTCATGCCAAGCTGCCTGTAAAAGAGGATATTGAAAAGTTGGCAAAGGAATTGGGACTTGAATTGGGGAGCGACATTCCCTTTGATTATGTTCACTATTTGCTGACTGCAAGCGATGTGACTTTTGGAGTGCTGGAGCCGGTTCAAATCCTTTGTGAAAATTCAAAGCAGGATTATCTTCCCTGTTTGCTTGAAGACATGGAAAGTTTGGGAATTGGCGGAAAGGGGATTCCTCTTTGCAATGATAACGGGGACATTTACTATATGGCAAAAGACGGAAAGGTGTTCCTGTATTCAGCAGACAGCGGAGAGGATGTTGACCAGTGGGATAATCTTGCAGATTGGATTTTGAATGAATGGATTTTAAAAGGGTAATGCACAGGGTAATATCTTCTATTTATTATTTGCTGGACAGCTGGAGCAAAAATGCTTGCTAATGTGATAAGATTGAGTCGGAAAATATATTCATATTGGCAGGGTTGTCTGAAAGTGATGATGCAAGACTGAATAAAATTTTATAAACCTGCGGCTAGGAAAAAAAGGAGAATATATGTTTAAATTAAAAAGGCTCAGTATTGCTGATAAAAAAATTATTACGGATGTGTTTGTCTCTGTGTTTACAAAAGAGCCTTGGAACGATGACTGGTCGGATAAAAATCAGCTGGACATGTACATAAACGATCTTGTCGGGCAGGGCTATTCTTTGACATACGGATTGTTCGATGAAGATGAGCTGATTGGAATTGCCATGGGATATGTAAAGCATTGGTATTCTGGAACTGAATATATCATCAATGAGCTCTGTATTAAAACCGAACGTCAGGCATATGGTGCAGGTTCTTTCTTTATTAAAGAAATTGAAAAGGCGATTAAGGAACTTGGAATCAAACAGATTTTCCTTTTGACAGACACAAATGTACCAGCGTATCATTTCTATAAGAAAAATGGATTTGTTGAAGAAACAACAAATGTCGCATTCACTAAAAGATTTTAAGAAAGCGTTATGTTAAAATTGATTCAGCATAACATAATAGGAGCAAAATAATATGGAACTCAAAAAACTGTCTGAGCATATCTGGTACATGCCGTATGAATCAGAAAGAGACCGGCCGAATCTTGGATATGTAAAGGGTGAGAATTGGAGTCTTGCGATTGACGCGGGACACTCAGATGTTCATGTAAAAGAATTCTATGCCCTGCTGGAAAAAGAAAATCTTCCGCTTCCAAAAGTCACAGTGCTTACACACTGGCATTGGGATCACACTTTTGGAATGCATGCAGTAAACGGCTTGTGCATTGCGAACAAAAAGACAGACGCTCACCTTGTGGAATGGAAAAATAAAATTGAATCAGACGGTCCCGGTGAATTTCTTGCCATTGACCAAAGCATCAGGATTGAATACGCAAACGACAAGAAAGTAATTGTAAAGCCGGCTGACATTTTATTCTCCGGTGAGCTGACGCTTGACCTTGGTGGATGTAAAGTTCAAGTTGTGGAGTCTGAGGCACCTCATACAGAGGATTCAACTCTTGTTTATGTTGTTGAGGATAAAGTGCTTTTTCTTGGCGACTCCACATGCAATGATTTTCAGAAAGGAACAAAAGATCCTGTGCTTTGTCAGAAGCTTGCCGACAAAATTAAGGCTGTCAATCCAGAAACCTGCGTGGAGGGGCACTGGGTTCCGGTAGAGACATCTGACACTCTCAATGATTTGTTTAATTAATGTTTTCCTTATTGAACGCATTGAAAATATTTCAAACGTTTGGCAGGACTGTCTGAGAGCGAAGATTACGATGCAAGAAGGTATTTTGATTGCATTCTTTTGGAGCTGGACATAAAAATTGATTTGGACAAGATTGAGTATTTTTATGTTTGCTATTTGAATGAAAAAATTCATGGGGGGAAG
>JAGADS010000221.1 GCA_017613485.1 Treponema sp. | reverse complement strand
TTCAGTCTTGTAGAATCAGAATATCATCTATGGGATTTCCTGGAGAATATTAAAACAGAATTCACTCCTCAGGCAAAAATCAAGGGACTTAGTTTTTCGATTGATGTAGACGAAAATCTGCCAGACCATCTTTATGGAGACAGTTATCATATTACTCAGGTTCTAAGAAACATTATCTTGAATTCAATCAAATACACGGAAAAGGGCTCTGTATCTTTACGCATCAGGGGAAAAGAAACCGATTCTACACTTTCTCTTGTGTTTGATGTTGAAGATACAGGAAATGGCATACGTGACGAAGACATACTGCAGCTCTTCCAAGGTTTTCAGCATCTGGAAAACACTAATAGAACTGAAATACAGGGCATCGGTCTGGGACTTGCCATCTGTCATAAACTCACCTCTCTGTTGGGAGGAACCATTTCATTTGCGACAAAAAAAGGAGAGGGAACCAGATTTACTGTTGCCATAAATCAGAAAATTATTTCACCGGGTAATGTTGCAAGCAGGCGGATGCATACTTTAGATCTGGCAGAAACCATATCCGAAAACTCAAAAGCCCCCGACTGCAATGTTCTTATCGTAGATGACAACAGCATAAACCTGATTGTTGCAAGCGGATTACTCAAAAAAACAGAGGCAAAAATACACACTTGCGAAAGCGGAAGAACATGTCTTGAGTTGATGAAAAAAGCAAAGTATGACATAATATTCATGGATTATTACATGCCGGAAATGAACGGAGAGGAAACATTCATAGAATCCAGGGAAATGGAGGGCAACATGAACCTTTCTACGCCTGTCGTGCTTCTAACAGGAAATGTTTCGCCGGAGCTTCATGAGCATTATATCAAGCTTGGATTTGCAGACTACATAAGCAAGCCTATAGACCGGGACAAACTATACGAGGTTTTCTTCCGCACTATACCGAAGAATTTGATACAGAATAAATAAGGAGGCAAAACTATGCCGGAAATCATAATCGATCAGGAAAGTGCCCTGGCATATTCAGGCGGTGATAGAAGTCTTTATCTTACCATACTTGATGTATTCAGGCAGGAGAAGGACGACAACAAGCAAAAGCTTAATGACTTTCTGCAGGCCGAAGACTGGAACAATTATGAGATTATCGTTCATGCCCTCAAGGGGAATGCCCTGATGGTTGGATGCACCTCTTTTTCTGAACTGTCAAAATCCCTGGAGTTTGCATGTAAGGATATCATGGCAGGAAAAGACGTTGAGGAGAAAATTCAGTACGTAAAGACAACACATCCTCAATACATTGAATTCTATGATGCCCTTGCCGAAAAAACAAAAGGAATCAGTTAATCCGTATCTTCTTAAAATTGAACGCATCCTCATTCAAAACGGAAAAAGCACACACCGTTCTGTAAGGCGTATGCTGCTTAACGGAGAAGTCACTGTAAACGGCAAGACAATCACAAGCACATCACATCTGGTTGATACAAAAAACGACATCCTGTGCATTAAGGGAGAGCAAGTTACCCTTACACCGCACATTTACCTCATGCTGAACAAGGAACAGGATAAAGTATGCTCTACTGTCTCCGGAATGCTCCACACAAGCGTTCTTGCACAGTTTCCGCCAGAAATACTGAATCACCCGGATCTTCCGCCGCTGCACATCGTAGGACGACTTGATGCCGACACCGAGGGACTCTTGCTTCTAACCACCGACGGACAGTTCTCGCATTTCCTTACCGACCCCGAAAAACACATTCCAAAAACCTATCTTGTATACCTTAGGGATTATGTTCCGCCTGATGAAAGGGAACGTTACATAAAGGAGTTCAAGCTGGGTGTCACAGTTCCGCCCGCAACAAAAAGCCCTTCTTTTACAACAAAGCCTGCTGAGCTAAAGTGGATAGAAAGCGATGACAAATACTGCACGCTTACAGGAGCAGAGTTTACAACATGCATTCTTACAATTACTGAGGGCAAATTCCATCAGGTTAAGCGGATGTTCCTTGCCATGGGTAACGAGGTCATTTTCCTTAAGCGCATTGCGATGGGAAGCCTGTATCTTGACGAGAGCCTGCTACCCGGTCAATACCGCCCTTTGAGCGACATAGAGTTATCTGAATTACTGGAACTGATTTAAAAAACAAAAGCGGCCGCTCTGGCCGCCTGTAATCCATCCGATTATACGGAGGAGAAATGAAATTGCCCCAATCAGACAGGAGCTTGCCAAGCATTTCTGCTTATCTTTAATATACCATGACTTTCCTAACCTGTCAAATTTTTTTTTCACTTTTTTTGAAATTTTTTTTAGAAATCTATATTTCCCTTATCATCTCCAGGACGAGGCCTGCGCTTAGGGAGGCGGCTGTCTTCTCGTTGAAGTCGTAGGTGGATTCTCCGTTGTCGTCTGCCATGTCGCTCATGCAGCGGATGATTACAAAGGGTGTCTTGTTCAGGTGGCAGGCATGGGCTATTGCGGCTCCCTCCATCTCCACACATGCGGGGTTGCAGTTTAATCTTATCTTTTCCTTTATGGCCTTGTCGCTTATGAACTGGTCTCCGCTTGCTATGCGGCCTGTGACAATCTTGTGGCCTTTTGAGCTTTCCATTTTGCTGAATGCATTCCGGGCTGCATTTATCATATCCTTGTCTGCCGGGAAAACCGAGACATCCATCTGAGGAATTTCTGTAATCTTGTAGCCGAATCCTGTCGCATCCATGTCGTGATACAGTGCCTCTGTTGAGACAACAAAATCAAGCACGCCCAAACCGGATGCCATTGCCCCTGCGATGCCTGTGTTTATGATGTGGCTTACCCCGAATTGAATGATTAAACGTTGGGCACACAATGCTGCATTCACTTTGCCCACACCGGACTGAACTACAACTGTGTCGATTCCGTTCAATTTTCCAAGGAAAAAGCTTAGACCGCCCTCTATTTTCTCTGATTTGTCCTCCATAGCGGCCTTCAACTGCTCCACTTCTACCGCCATTGCACCGATAATTCCTATTTTTTTTGCCATATTTTGCACCTCTTTTCAAAAAACCGCAAGATTTTCAAATATTTTCATCAAAATGCTTGACTTTTTTTTACGAAATAATTATATTCAAGACAACAAGAAAAATCCTCCCATAACGAACCGTATTTCTCCCTCCTTAAGAGCGGTTCGTTTTTTTTGTTTCTTGATAAAGAATTTTCTTGAATTCTTGCCCTTTTGGATATATTCTATAATATAAGAAAAACTTAATCCTGTCATGCTGTAAGGAGGCCCTGCTGATGAATTTCTTGAATGCCATTGGTCTGGACTGGTATTATTTAGTCTTAGTTGTTCCGGCATTGATCCTAAGCCTTATTGCGTCTTCCATGGTAAAAAACCGTTTTGCTGAATACGACAAGGTTCCCAGTAAAAGAGGAATCAGCGGTGCTCAGGCTGCCAAAATCCTGATGCAGGCAAACGGTATTAACGATGTCCAGATAAACCGTATAAGCGGCTCACTTACCGACAATTACAGTTCCAGCGATAAAACCCTGAACTTAAGCGACTCAACTTATTCAAGCACTTCCATTGCGGCCATAGGTGTTGCAGCACATGAAACCGGTCATGCAATTCAGGATAACAAAAGCTACGGTCCGCTGGGGCTAAGGCATACTCTCTATCCTGTGGCAAACATCGGTTCACGCTTTGGTCCCACCATGGCAATCCTTGGCATAATATTCGGGGCTTCCGCTCAGAATTCATCATTTTATTCTATATGCTCAATCATCACAAAAATCGGTATCGTCCTGTTTTTTGCGGCAACCCTGTTTTATCTTGTTACGCTTCCAGTTGAATTTGATGCCTCAAGACGTGCCCTGGTTATCCTGCGGGAGACAGGTACACTGGACGAAGAAGAGCTTAACGGTGTTAAAAAAGTTTTATGGGCGGCGGCCATGACCTATGTTGCATCAGCGCTTATGGCGATCGGTTCTCTGGTACGCCTGATTTTGCTTTCAAAAAGAAGTCGAAGATAAACGAGGATTAAGAAGATGGAAAACAAGAAATCAAACAAACGCACTATTTTGATTATTGCCTACGGTTTTATTTCATTCTGCTCTCTTTTGGTTGCAGCGGTTCTTGGTGGAAGACTTTTATTCCGTAAGACAGCAGAGGAAAAACTGACTCATGCGGCACAGCTAAAGACTCTGGAATTTCAGTCCAGCCTGACTGGGGAACTTACTCTTGTACGCCAGATGATACGTTCTCCGTCCATTGCAGATTACCTTGAAAATCCTGATGACCCGATAATCCGCGAAATGGCCATGAAAGAATTCGGTGCTTATCAGAATTCATTTATAAGCAATTCACTGTTCTGGGTTTCCGACAAAAACCTTGTTTTCTACTCTGACATGCAGGCTGCTTATACAGTTGATCCCGATGACCCTGACAGCTACTGGTACAAGATGACCATGTATGAGACTGAGGAATACAACTTCAACATAAACTACAACCCCGACCTGAACGTAACGATGCTCTGGGTAAACGCCGTTGTAAGGAATAAATCAGGAACCCCGGTGGGCATTGCAGGAACTGGTATTCCGCTTACTGATTTTATTTCCGGCATGTACAAGGGACTTGATGAATCTATCGAAATGTATATGTTCAACGACAATCTTGAGATCACAGGTGCAAAAGACCAGTCCATCCTTGCAGAGAATTTACTTGTCACAGATAAGATGCCTGAGTTAAAAAACACAGATCCAAAGGCAAAATCAATTCAGACCTACCACGGAAGAAGAGTTTCCTTTGTTCTGGCTCCAATGGATTTAGTCGGCTGGCATCTTGCCATGGGCATTGACTTTGGCATAAAGGAATTCCTTTCAAATGCAATTACACCGTTTGCAGTTACTCTTGTTATTCTTTTCATTATCGCCGCAGTTTATATTGTTTCCAGCCTGATGGCAAATATCTCAACCTTGAAGAACGCCGTGGACAACCTTTCGTCCGGCAACGCTGACCTTACACAGAGGGTTGTGCTCAAGAATTCAACATTCAGGATTATTGACGCACTCGGTAACAGCGTGAATGTCTTTATCAAGAAACTTCAGGACATCATGGTTTCTGTAAAAGACTCCAACGGGGCACTTGTAGAGACAGGCAACAAGCTCAAATTCGGTACAAGCGATACTGCCACATCAATCACAGAGATTATTGCGGCAATCCAGAGCATGAGTTCAAACATAAGCACACAGGTTGCATCTGTAGAAGAAACAGCTGAATCCGTAAACGAAATGTCCACCAACATAGCATCACTTGACAAGATGATTGCCCAGCAGGCAGAAAGCGTCACAACGGCATCCAGTGCAATTACAGAAATGATGGGAAATATCGACAGCGTAAACAAATCTGTAGAGAACCTGACGACTTCATTCAACACACTGCAGGAAAAAACGATAAAGGGTGTGGCAAAGCAGGAAGAAGTCAACAACATGATTAAGGACATACAGGTTCAGTCACAGTCATTGAGCGAGGCAAACCAGGTCATTTCCTCCATTGCAGAGCAGACAAACCTCCTTGCAATGAACGCCGCCATCGAAGCCGCACATGCAGGAGAAGCAGGTAAAGGATTCAGTGTCGTTGCAGATGAGATACGTAAGCTTTCCGAGAATTCTTCCACACAGTCAAAGACAATCGGAGAACAGCTCAAGAACATTCAGGATTCATTCTCCAACATCGTTCTTGTATCCGAGGACTCACAGACTGTATTGAATGAGGTCTCCTCCGACATCGGCAACACATACTCACACATTCAGGAAATCAACCAGGCAATGCAGGAGCAGCAGGCAGGCTCATTCCAGATTAACCACTCACTCAAGGAACTGAACAACAGCTCTGGCGAGGTACGGTCTTCTTCTCTGGAAATGCAGAAAGGAAACAAGACAATACTCAAGGAAATACAGGATCTTGAAAACGAGACAACGCGCATGAAAGACGGCATGGAGCAGATGCTAACCGGTGCACAGAAAATCCACAGAACAGGATCCACGCTTTCTGATCTGTCCAGCGACATGGAAAAGGCTATCACTTCCATCAGTTCACAGCTTGATCAGTTCAAGGGATGATGCTTTAATTTGGAGGATTGAATATGAAAAAAATATTTTACGCAGTATGTGCCTTTGTTCTGGCTTTTGCTTTTTGCTCATGCCAGAGTACAAAAAAATCAGGCAAATACCGGATGAAGACTTTAAAAGAAGAAAAGGATTACACCACCACCACAATTGAATATCCAGAATTCTTTGATTATCCCGAGATCAATCATACCGTCGGAACATTCATCACCTCTAATTATGATGAGGCAAAAAAAATGTTTGCGGAAAACAATGCCAGCATTTTGGAAGATGAAGAATTAATAGAATTTTTTAATGGAATACACAACGAGTACTATGTGGACTGTCCCGAAATATATGTCAACGATTATGTCATTACATTCATCATATCTGAGTATATCTATTCATGCGGAGCTGCTCACGGTGCGACAACATACACTTCATTCAACTACGACATCGCATCCCAGAGGTTTGTACAGATAACCGATATCCCCTGGGTTGATCTGGAAAAGCTGTCTGACTATTGCATCAGAAGCCTGAAAAAACTGTACTTTGATGATGAAGAGTATGAGGATGACTGGATTGAAGAAGGTGCGGCGGCAGACATAAAGAATTATTCCACATTCAGCTATGACGGAAACCAGCTCACCATTTATTTTCAAGAGTATCAGGTTGCCCCTTATGCATCAGGAATTCCTGAAGTCAGCTTAACCGAAAAAGATTTCAGGGATTTTGTAAAGAAATAGAATAGATGGACGATTTTCTTTCCAAGCTGAACGAGGAGCAGAGACAGGCAGTAGAGAACACAGAGGGACCAGTCAGGGTTCTTGCGGGGGCAGGCAGTGGAAAAACACGTGCACTTATAAGCCGCTATTGCTATCTTGTACGGGATGTAGGAATCAGTCCGCAGAACATCCTTTGCGTAACATTTACAAACCGTGCCGCCAATGAAATGAAAATCCGTGTCCGTCGTGAGCTGGGCGATCAGGATCTGGGCTATATCTGTACTTTTCATGCCTTCTGCACATTGCTTTTGCACGAGGACATCAACCGCCTGAATTTTCCCAAGGACTTTGTGATTCTGGACAAAGAGGACTGGCGTGAGATCATGCTGCGGATATTCAGTGACATGGGGCTTACGCTAAAGGAAACCACAGTTCAGCGTAAAATCGACGAGGTTCTGGAAGGGAAAAAACTACAGGCAGACACCTACGTTGACTACATCTACAAACTGAATAACGATGAGCTAAAGGAAAAATGGAGTCAGCCGGGCATAAATCAAAACCAGGAGATATTCCTTCGTTTTTTATACGAGCAGAAAAAATGCTTTGGCGTGGACTTTAACGACCTAATCAATTTTGCAACCTATATCCTTGAGAACTTTCCAGACGTGCGTGAAAAATGGCAGGAGAGGATGCAGTACGTGATGGTGGATGAATTTCAGGATGTGAGTGGAAAACAGTACCGCATTGCACAGATTCTTTCTGCAAAACACAAGAACCTCTTTATCGTGGGTGACTCTGATCAGACTATCTATTCATGGCGTGGAAGTCATGTACGCCTGATTCTGGATTTTGACAAGGTTTACCCGTCCGCAAAAACCATTCTCCTTAACAAAAACTACCGCAGCACTCCAGAGATCCTGAAAGCCGCCAACACATTGATTGCACACAACACGGTGCGATATCCCAAGCAGCTTGAGCCTGTATGCAGACCAGGAAAAAAACCGGTTTACTATCATGCAACAAGCGAGGAAGATGAATCAAAATGGATATGCTCAAAAATACAGAAGCTTACACAAAAAGTAAAGCGGCGTGACATTGCGATTTTGTACAGGGCACATTATCTTTCGCGTTCCCTTGAGGAGATATTCATCAAGGAGGATGTGCCATACCGTATTCTTGCAGGAACCGAATTCTACGGACGGCGTGAGATAAAGGATTCAATCTGCTACCTTCGTATGCTTACCGCGGCGGATGACACTGCATTTTTCAGGACGATAAACACCCCTTCAAGAAAAATCGGAAAGACAAAGCAGAAATTTCTCCGTGACTGGGCAGAACAGCATTCAACATCCGCATACCAGGCATTAAAGGAAAACGTGAGCACAGCTATGTTTCAGGGGACAAAAGCCGCTGACTATATACGTGCAATAGAAGAGACACGTGACATGCTTCCGCACCCCGACAGTTCTGCTCCAACAATCCACACACAGGCAAAACTGGGCGATATTTTCCAAAGCATTCTGGACAAGAGCGGCTACGAGGCATTTTTACGTCTTGAGGCAGATCAGGACCGTCTTGATAACCTTGCTGAACTAAAGCGGGCCGTAAACGAGGCAGGCCTTGATGATGATGCCACTCTGGAGACCTTTTTACAGCATGTTGCACTTTTTACAGATCTTGACAGGGAGGATGACAAGGACAGTGTTAAGCTGCTTACGATTCATGCGGCAAAGGGAATGGAATTTCCCTATGTGTTTTTGTGCGGCATGAACGAGGGCGTGTTCCCAAGCAGGAAGGTTCAGACACCGGATGACATGGAGGAAGAAAGGCGGATTGCCTATGTAGCGATGACACGAGCGGAAAAGGGGCTTTATCTAAGTGACTCTGAGGGAAAAGCGAACGACGGAATATTCAAGTACCCCAGCCGTTTTATTTTTGATGCAGGCCTTGAAAATCTTGAGGTAGAGCAGCCGCTGGACGAATCCCTTGTTGAGCAGGCACAGAAAGTGATTACCTACGATGAAAAACGTCTTGCAAGTATGCGTACTCTGTTTTCCGTGGGAGACCGTGTCCGCCATAAGACATTCGGGGATGGCACCATAACCTTGGTCAATGCAAATGCATTCTGCTATATGGTCAAGTTTGATAAAATCGAAACCGAGCGTTCAATTCAATTCTCTGCAAAATTGGAGAAATGCTGATAAATGCCGATAATATGAAAAGGAGTAATACAAAATGACGGAAACCCAACTGGATCTTACAATTAAAATGCTGCAGCTAATGCCGGATCAGGCTCAGAAAACCCTATACCCCAACACCGGAGACCCCGAAACTGACCGTGTCCTTCGCATTCAGAGGATTCAGGATTACTACACCGAGAGCATCCTGCCAATTCTGTTTGAAGGGAAACCTAAGAAGAAGTAATGTTTATAATGCGTAATGCTTAATTCGTAATGCGTAATTGACGCAAGCTGACGCTTGCTAAAAAGTTTTGCCTTGCTCGCGAGGCTCGCATTTTTCCTAACGGAAAAAACGTCAAAACTTTACAGTGTTATAGAGAGGGATTATGTTGGACTTATAACGAGTCTTACAATTGTTGGAGAATCTTCATCGACGACTATATACTCATAATAACCTAAGGTAGCCATTTTATTGCTTTTTCTTGTTACATTGTAGGTTGATTGTTCTTCCTCTCCATACTCATTTATTCTATATGGGTTTCCTGTAAGTTCATATAACCCAGGCTCTAAACCATCAAGTCTTAAAATATCACCTTTATTTAGTCTCAGATCGAAAAAAACTTCAGAATAACCTACAGTAGGGCCATTAACACTCTCGTATTCAAATACTTTAAAAAGATTAAGTTTGAAATAATCAACCTGTTCAAGAATCGAATCAAGATTCGCCCCATTCATAGACATATTTTCTGATAATTCTATCTGAAACTCTTCCGGAATTTCATTTTCACATGATACAAAGAACAATGTCACGGGGATTAAAAACAATACTAACAGCTTTCTAATTTTCATAATGTACCTCTTTTATAAACAGATTCAAGCTTGTCCTGCAAGAACAAAAGTTACAATAGTTGGAGAATCATCGTCGATAATTATATGACCTCTTTCATCCATTTTATCGCTCTTAATGTTTATTATAAGCGATAAGTTATCTTCGTCTTCATTGTTATAAGCATCCACCCAAAGTACATATTTCCCAGGGTCTAAATCTCCTAGTCTTAGTACTTCACCCTTTTTAAGAATTTCATCGTCCAAAACATATTCAACAATTGTATCTTCGATGTAGTATTTATAATTAAAAAGTGTAACTTTAAAATAGTCAATTTGATTAAGTAATTCTTCTTCAGGAGGATTATCAGAATCCAGTTCAATAACAAAACTGGCCTCTAATTCATTTTCACATGACGCAAAAAACACTGCAACGGGGATTAAAAACAAAAGAAATAGCTTAACAATTTTCATATTTTACCTCACACTTTTTGTATAAACAGCCAGATTAAACTTACTAAACCAAATTTTAATGCATAAATCAGAGTTTTTCAAGTGAACGAATTAAATTTTCAACATTTTTTCAAAATTTTTCCCCAAAAATTGTTAAAAACGACATGTCTGATACTATTTAAATAGTATAGGGGAAAAATATCTCCCTAACAAAATTTTCTAAAAAGGAGAATTTCTATGAATTTAACAGAGAACACTCAGAGAGAGTACAAGGACAGGCTTTTCAAGGCAATTTTCGGGCGTAACACAGATGAAAGCAAACGCTGGCGACTGGATTTGTATAATGCGCTTAATGGAACGAACTATACCAATCCGGACTCACTTAAGCTGAACACAATCGAGAATGTCATTTACATAACAATGCATAACGATGTGTCTTTTTTGATTGAGGACCAGATGGTTCTTTTTGAGCAGCAGTCCAGCCATAACCTTAATATGCCTTTAAGGGGCTTCCTGTATTTCGCACAGCTGTACCAGGGTTATCTGGTTGAAACGGATCAGGATGTAAACAGATGCAGAAGGATTGAGATTCCATCACCTCAGTTCATCGTATTCTACAACGGCACCACTGACACAGAGGATGAGTTTGAGCTGAGGCTCTCCGACTCCTTCATGTGCAAGAACGGCAATAGAGAACCTTCCCGAGGAGCTTATGAATTTACCGCGTATGTAAAGAACATAAACGAAAATCACAGCAAAGGACTTCAAAAAAAGTGCAATGCGTTGTATGATTACAGTAGGTTCGTAGGAAAAGTACGTCGCAACAAGGATAGCGGAATGGAAGTTCATGCGGCTGTAAAAAAGGCCGTTGATGAGGCGATAGAGGAGAACCTGCTGGAAGGATTCTTTGCAAGGCAGAAGGCGGAGGTAATCGGTATGATTCTGGAAGAGTTTGACGAGGAGCGTTTCAAGAGGAACATGAGGAAAGAAGGCTATGAGGATGGATTAGCTGACGGCCGCACAGAAGGAATTGCACAGGGTG
>JAGADS010000220.1 GCA_017613485.1 Treponema sp. | reverse complement strand
GTCATCGTCAACAACACGGATCTCAACACCGCGGATTGGAGTTCCTACAGTGTGCATGACAGGATCTGCAATAGGACGAACGGAAATAATAGGTGCTGTCTCTGTCAAGCCGTAGCCTTCCACAACCTTGATTCCCACTGCCCAGAAGAAGCGGTCGATGTATGCAGGATATGCACCACCTCCTGCGATTCCTGCACGGAAATTCTTACCGACCAGTTTCTTGATTTTGCGGAAAACAAGGAGCTTTCCCAGAAGACGCGGTGGATAGAGCAATAACCATGGCAGCACAAGGATAGGCCACCAGAATCCCAGATGATCATGTCCGAAGCGTGCCTTCTTTCTCCTTAGCTTTACGTCGATTGAGCACCAGAGGATGGACTCTGCAACAAAGAACTTGAACATTGCAAGAGTGATTCCTCCTGCCTTGCGCATTTTCCTCATGATACCGTCGTAGATTGCCTCGAATACACGTGGAACTGCCGGCAAAAGATGCGGGTTCATTTTCTCCATGTCGGCAAGAAGTATTGAACCGATTGGACGGCTGTAAACCATTGCGCCGGCCTGACTCATGATGACGTATTCAACCTCACGCTGGAAAACATGCCATACCGGAAGGATGCAAAGGCCTTTTTCTCCCGGGTTCAGGAAGATTCTCTCATCAACATCATCAAGCTGGGCAATGAAGTTCCCGTGTGTAAGCATTACGCCCTTTGGAGTTCCAGTTGTGCCGCTTGTGAAAATGATTGTCGCAAGATCGTCCCACTGTCCCTTGTCAAGTTCCTGCTCAACAACATCAGGATGCATTTTTCTCCATTGATGTCCGTTCTTTACAAGATCCTGGAACTGATAGAATGTTATGCCCATATCAGTGGCACGCTTGATTTCATGCTCCTCTACCGGATCAAAGGCGATGATGGCCTGCATTGTTGGAACCTTGTCCTTGATGTTCAAAAGCTTCTTTACCTGAGTGGTGTTCTCCGTGATGATGATGTGGCATTCTGCAAATGAAAGAATATATGAAAGATCTGATTCCGTTGCGTCACATCCACGGGGAGTATCCACACAACCCAATGCAAGAAGGGCCATGTCTGCCTGCTGCCATTCCTTGCGGTCATCGCTTATGAGTCCGATTCTTTCTCCGCGGGTAACACCATGCTCCATGAGGCCGCCTGCAAAATCCAGTACGTTCTGATACATCATGTGATAGTTTGTGGGAATAAAATCACCCGTTTTTGTCCTTGAATACTGAGCATTGATTTCCGGGTATTTCTCTGCAATTTTACGAAGCATTTTTGGCAGTGTCTGTTCAATAACCATAGGTACCCCTTTTTGATTTTGACAAAATAATAAAAAATGTAAGATTACCGTAATTATAAATAGTCATTTTACAAATTTCAACAAAATTTTAAGCGAAAAATGTTAGAATTTATAAAAAAAGTCGCAATAATCCAATAAATGTTCTGAATATTCCTGGTGGTATTTTTAAGTTTGCCTTGAGAAATTCTATTTTAACTGGTATAATTGTACTAATACGAATTGAAATTCGATGGCAACTTTGCCTGAATATCTTTTTTTTACAGGAGAACCCTATGAAAAAATCTCTTCTTGGTCTGGCAGTTCTGGCTTTTATAGCAGCTGTCTCTTTTACATCATGTCTTTCTATAAATGCTTCTAACGGAACAGTCACGGCTTCTTCACCGACTAACGGCAATTCAACTACAGTTACAATCAAGCTGGATGATAACTGTCCTAACGATGACTATGCAAGATTGGCTCAGATTGCATTGAAGGCCGCAAACAAAAACTATCAGTCTGTAGTAACTTTCTCTTACCAGGGAACGCCAAATCTTTCTTCAATAAAGCCGATTTCAACTTACTATGCAAACTGTCTTGCAATCAATCAGGCACTTAAAGACGGTCATGGAAAAAGCACGCTTACATTCAACACGGCAAAAGACGGCAGTGGAGCAACACTTGATTTCTCAAACTCAACTGCCATCATCAACTCCCTGCTTACCATGGCATTGTACAATTACACCAACGTATACGCCATCTACAAGTTCTAGGCCTGACTAAAACCGGACGCGGCATGTAATCGGGAGATGGTCTGAATAGCCTTTCCCCGAATATATCATGTAGCGTTCCGGAATATGGGTAACCGAATCGCACCAGGGTCCGTCTGTCTGCACGTTAAAATCCAAAACTTCAACTGCATCTGAGACAAAGAAATGATCGATTCTTGACCATTCATCCTCAAAATAATATGAACCCGGTTCAACCAGAGTGCTTGCCTGAGTATACCACAGCGATTTGACAGTCACACCTTCCTCATCAAGTCCTGCATTCAGATAAACCGAGCCTGTTTCATCTCCCCGCGAAAAATCCGAGAGGTCACGGTTAAAGTCTCCGCATGCAATCACAGCAGTTTCTCCGTTGATCTTTTGAGACATGTGCCTTGCAAGAAGCTCCTCCTGATGCTGCCTCCAGAGCTCTGTTTCCTCTTTTCCTCCGCTCATGCTTTTCCAGTGATTTACAAAAATCGTAAGCTCATGTCCTGCCTTTAGCACGGATACCTGAAGCAGAGGACGCATACTTGGCATTTCCTGTCCTGAACGGATATCAAGCGCATGGACAGACGGTGATGTAAGCTCATACCGCGAAAGCACGCCCACACCGATTGAGCCTCCATTCTCCTTGGCAAAACACGCGTGGGTATATGCCTTCCTTGAATTCCATTCTCCGCTAAGGAAATTGGCGATGTCATGCATGACACCCTCGTTTTCAATCTCCTCCAGCACCACCACATCTGCATCAAATTCCTTGATTGCAGAAGAAAGCCGCTCAAGCCTGGTACGGTAAGCGTCTTCATTCCAGGCTTTGTTTTTGATGAACTCCGCGTATTCAGTTCCCTCTGTCACCGAATCAAAGAAAGTCTGGGTATTCCAGCAGGCAATCTTGATTTCCTGGGCCTTTTCTGAATAGGAAGATGCCTCATGGTCTGCCGATGCCATGCAAGATGACATGACAGCAACCATGAGCAAGTTGAATAAAACAAAAATAATTTTTTTCATATAACACCTCTTATATATTTAAATAGTATAGGAGGTGCAGTTTTTAACAAAAATTTGGGAAAAATTTTTGAAATTCTTTAAATTTTAATCGAATCTCTTGTCCTCGATGCGCTTAGTTTTCTTTTCGCTTCTTGGGAGCTCTCCCTCGCCGACGACTTTTACTTCCGGTGTCATGTTGTATTTCTGCTTGAAGCTGTATGCTATGGCAAGAGAAACCTCTGTTCTGTCTGTTCCGCCTTCAACTTCAACAAACAGGGTCATCTTGTCCCTGCCGTCAGCATGCTCGATTACTGCACGGTATTCGCTTGATGTTCCCGGTACGCCCTTTATTACGTCCTCGATTGTGCTTGGGAAAATGATGTTTCCCTTTACCTTTACCATGTCGTCGCTTCTTCCAAGGATCTGTGTGATTCTTGGGTACTTTAATCCAGACTTGGATGGTTCTGTTACAAAGGCCGCAAGATCGTGAGTGCGGAAACGGAACAACGGTGCTCCTTCCTTTACCAGTGTGGTCAGCGTGATCTCGCCGATCTCTCCCTCTTTTACCGGTTTTCCTGTAAGCGGATCCAGAATCTCGATGTATACGTAGTCGTCAAAAATATTGATTGCCTCTTCGCCCACGCAGTTGATTCCGATACCTGGGCCGTAACATTCTGTAAGACCGTAGATGTCGTAAAGCTCGATTCCAAGAATGCCTTGAATGCGGTTCCTCATTTTCTCGCCCCAGCGCTCTGAGCCGATGACACCCTTTGTCAGGCAGATTTTATCCTTGAGGCCGCGTTTTTCAACCTGTTCAGCCAAAAGAAGTGCGTATGATGAAGTTGCGCAGATAACGGTGGACTTAAGGTCCTGCATCATCTGGAGCTGTTTTTCCGTGTTTCCGGGACCCATTGGAACGGCCATTGCACCAAGCTTTTCACATCCAGCCTGGAAACCGATGCCTGCAGTCCACAGACCATATCCTGGAGTTATCTGAATCCTGTCTTTTTTAGTGATGCCTGCAAGTTCATAGCAGCGTGCGAACATTGTTGCCCAGTCGTCAACGTCTTTCTTTGTATATGGAATTACTACCGGGGCACCTGTAGTTCCGCTGGAAGAGTGAATGCGGACAATTTCGTCTTCCGGTATAGTTGCAAGTCCAAGCGGATATGCATCCCTGAGCTGCTGCTTTGTTACAAATGGAACAAGGTTTTCAAAGTCTTCCTGAGTCTTAATGTCTGCGGGATTTACGTTCTTAAAGCGCTCGGTATAAAAAGGATTTCCAAACGCCTTTACCCTTCTAATCTGCTCCCTGACTTGTTCAAGCTGTGTTTCTGTCATCTTCATAATCGTTCTCCTGAAGTTGAAAAGTTACTTTATATAGTAACAGAAAGGATCGGATATGTCAAGAGATAGTGTGTGGAAGGCAAGTGCAAATTTTCATAGAATTGATAATTGCAGTTATTTATGAGGAAGCCCTTTCATTCCCGGCGAGAACCGTGTCAAGCCTACATGATGTGCGGTATAAGGTATCTGACTCGCTATCGCTCGCACCGCACAAATGTATGCTCGCCACGAACCCCGCCTGCATTACAGGGCTTCCTCAATTATCTGTTTTCTATTCTGTTAAACATTTGTAGCACTTGCCTTC
>JAGADS010000219.1 GCA_017613485.1 Treponema sp. | reverse complement strand
TTTTTTTTATAAAAACGGAAAATTGATTTTACAGGAATATTACCGTCAATATGATCCAACCGCAACAAAAGAAAGCTGCTGTACAAAAATCATAAGCCGTCAGTTTCAGGGAATCATTGGCGGAGACTATTCTCTCACAGTACGCTTTAACCCGAATGATGAAGAAAAACTTTTTGGCATGGGACAGTACCCTACTCCATACCTTGACATGAAAGGCTGCACACTTGAGCTTGCACAGCGGAACAGTCAGGTTTCCATTCCATTTGCCCTGTCTAATCTTGGATATGGTTTTCTGTGGAATAATCCTGCCGTCGGTCGTGTAACATTTGGCAAAAATATTACAGAATGGCATGCAGATAGCACAAAAGAAATGGACTACTGGATTACTGCCGGAAATACCCCAGCTGAAATTATAGAAAAATACACCGCCGCTGTTGGACGTGCCCCTGCCTTAACGGAAGACTATCTTGGTTTCTGGCAATGTAAGCTTCGTTACAGGACACAGGAAGAAATTCTTACAGTTGCAAGACGCTACAAGGAGATGGGTATTCATCTTGATGTTATCGTAATAGACTTTTTCCATTGGCCTCGTCAGGGAGACTGGTTTTTTGACAAGGAATACTGGCCGGATCCAAAGGCAATGTGCGACGAGCTTCATGCAATGGGAACTAAGGTCATGGTTTCTGTGTGGCCGAATGTTGATAAGAAATCAACTCACTTTACAGAAATGCAGGAGAAGGGTTATCTGATTCGTTCTGACCGCGGAAGCAACCAGAGCTTTGACTGGCAGGGAGACTGTCTTGCTATTGATGCTACAAATCCAGAGGCACGCGAATACCTGTGGAATATCTGCAAGAAAAATTATGCTGACTACGGAATCGACATGTTCTGGCTGGATAACTCTGAGCCTGATTTGAATGTCTATGATTTCGGAAACTACCGGTATCAGGTTGGAAACGGCCTGCAGGTCGCAAACATTTATCCGCAGATGTACAGCCGCTGTTTCTATGATGGCATGAAGTCTATGGGAAGAAAGAACTTCGTAAACCTTGAGCGATGTGCATGGGTTGGAAGCCAGAAATACAATCAGGTAATATGGAACGGTGACGTACAGTCTACATGGGAATGTTTCAGGACTTCTGTCTGTGAGGGCTTGAACATGGGTATCGCAGGCATTCCATGGTGGACAACTGACATCGGAGGTTTCATGTACGGTGACGTACGCACGGATGAATTCAAGGAGCTTTTGATACGCTGGTTTGAATGGGCTGTGTTCACGCCGATACTTCGCCTGCATGGAGACAGGGATCCGCATGACATTCCTTTACTCGACAAGGACCCGGAAAGAGGATACGGTGGAGGTCATCTTTTTACAGGCCGTGAAAATGAGATATGGTCTTATGGGGAAGGTCCCCAGAAAATCATGGAGGAACAGATCAAGCTGCGAGAGAAAATCAAGCCCTATGTCACAAGAGTCATGAAAGAGGCAAGCGAGAACGGAAGCCCCGCAATGCGCACGATGTTCTATGAATTCCCGGAAGATGAGAAATGCTGGGATTTACGCGACCAGTACATGTTCGGATCTGAATATCTTGTTGCCCCTGTCCTTTGGCCAAAGACATTCCAGCGGCAAGTGTATCTTCCTGCTGGAAAATGGGAGGACATCAACGACGGTAAAATATATGAGGGAGGTAAGACAGTAAGTGTGGATGCCCCCCTCGAAAGCATACCAGTGTTCAAGAGAAAATAGGTGGACCACAAGGTCATCCCGGATTCATCGTCATCCCGGACTTGATCCGGGATCCAGACATTTCACCGCAAGATGCTGAATCAAGTTCAGCATGACAGGCATCGTCACCCCGGATTCATCGTCATCCCGGACTTGATCCGGGATCCAAACATTTCACCGCAAGATGCTGAATCAAGTTCAGCATGACAGGCATCGTCACCCCGGATTCATCGTCATCCCGGACTTGATCCGGGATCCAGACATTTCACTTCAAGATGCTGAATCAAGTTCAGCATGACATGCATCGTCACCCCGGATTCATCGTCATCCCGGACTTGATCCGGAATCCAGACATTTCACCGCAAGATGCTGAATCAAGTTCAGCATGACGGGCATCGTCACCCCGGATTTTACTCTGTCTTGAAGCGCTTGACATCGGAACCGAGCTGAGTGACGTTCTTGTCAAGCTCCTCTACGCTTCCGTCAAGCCTCATTCCGCTCTTTACGACGCTCTGGGCACTTTCTGACATGGCATTCATGCTCTGCCTTACTGCGTCAAGTGAGGACTGGAGTTTACCCATTTCCTCAAGAACCCTGCTGCTGCCCGACTCCATCTGCATTGAAGCTGAGCGGACGTTCTCTGTATTCTTGTCCATGCCGGAAAGGGATGCAATGACCGTCCTTGAATTCTCGTTCTGTGCCTCAAGTGAGCTCCTGATTGACTGAACAAGTGCATCCGTCTCCCTGATTCTGTTTGACACACCAGAGAATGCACTGCTTGATTCCTGGGAAGCCGATACAATCTCACCGATGCTGTCCTTGATGTTCTTGAGCTGATTTCCGATTGTCTTTGACTGTCTTGATGAAGTCTCAGAAAGCTTACGGATTTCATCTGCAACAACTGCGAAACCTTTTCCTGCCTCACCTGCGTGTGCTGCCTCGATAGCCGCGTTCATTGCAAGAAGGTTTGTCTGACCTGCAATCGATGCAATTGCCATGTTTGCTTCCTGCAGCATC
This sequence comes from Treponema sp., assembly GCA_017613485.1. The sequence goes on along the minus strand of JAGADS010000219.1, from coordinate 9,147 downwards.
TTTGACTGATTTTCAATCTGAAGAATACGCTCGTTCACCTTGAGCTGCTTGGATATTCCGTTCTGTGCCTCGCTGTCCAGAAGTCCGAATGCAGAAGCCATTGATTCCATTGACTCACTTATCTGCTCAATGCTGTTTATAAGGAGCTCTACGCTTGACGCTGATTCCTGAATGCTCTTTGTCTGGGAGTCGATCATGTCGTTTACAGTTGAAATGCTGGATGCAACACCCTTTACAGCTGATGCGGCCTCATCAAATCCCGCAGTCTGATTCTGAATCTGTGTCTGAACATTCTCGATGCTAAGGCGTATACTGGTCATTGAATCAGAGACAGAAGAAACACTTTCCTTCATGTTTGATGAAACAAGGTCCAGATTGGCACTGGATTTCTTGATTGTCCCAAGCATGTCCTGAAGCCTCTGCATGAATGCGTTTAGATAGTCAACAATATGGTGTATTGACTTGAACGGTGTGTTTATGTCCGTACTCAGGCGGCGTGTAAGGTCAGCTTCTCCAGAGACGACATTTTTTACCGTGCTCTTCACTTCTTCAAGCGGCTTGAACAGAGACAGGACAGAATATGCCACAAGAAGAACCGCAATCAAAAGTATGAAGACAGAAAACGGAACAACAGCATTCTGGAAAAACGCTCCGGCTGTAAACGGAACAAAAAGCACCATCTCCCATCCGAGGGATTCAACAGGAGCAATCAGATACTCACCGCTCACACTCGAAAGATAAGTGTCCTTGGTCGGGAAAATGCTTTTGGCTTCCTTAAGGTCAGGCATTGCGGCAGTGACAGGTTTCTTTTCCTCGAGATCATTAAGGTTAAGGGATGCGGATATCTCGCCGTTTGAGTTGTACATGTACATTGTAACACCCTTATCAAGCGTCTTGTACATGGAGTCAACAAAGTCATTCAGTTCAACACCGGTTCCCGTAATGCCCACTACCTTTTTGTCACTATTGTAGACAAGTATGTTTATCCACATGAAAGTCTTTTTAAGGCCTATGTCGTAGTCAACATAAAACTGAAACGGAAGGTTTGCATCGATGGTTGCCTGATACCATGCGTTGCCAGGATCTGATTTATCAAGAAGATAGACGAAATTCATGTTGGAGTAATACTTCAAATCCTTGTCAGAGATCCAGAAAGTCCTGTGTGAGCTGAAAGAATCCTGATATGTCTTGAATTCACGTATGGCAGATCCCATGATAATCGGGTCCGAGGGGTTCTCCATGTAATCAATGACAAGCGGTGACTGTCCCAGCTGCATTGCAAGTTTTTTCTCCGGAACAAGACCGCTTTCCATCTCAAGTATCTTGGTGTATTTTATCTGTGCAAGATTTTCCCTTGTGTTTTTCCTGAACAGCAGGACCGTACAGTAAAAAACCGCCGCCAGACCCAGCAGTGAAAATATGACGAGGAATACAATCCTCAATTTATTTGAAGCCTTCATATAGCATTTTACCTCTAGATTCCAATTATACATCATTTTTTGAGAAAAAACAAATATAAAATCAACAGGAATTCATGGAAAACTCAAAATCAGCTCATTTATTGAAGAAAGTTTGCATTTATGGTATAATCCGCGGTATTCTGTCAAAAGATAATGTGGCAGAAGAGAGGTGTAAAAATGATACGTATTCAAAACGCAGATCAGGTGGAGGATGCTTTCTTCCAGGGAAGGGATTTCGGTACGACCATCGATACCGTACGTCAGGTTCTTGCAGACGTCAAAGCACGCAGGGATCAGGCCTTACACCACTATGCCTCTCAGTTTGATGTCTCAGATCCTTCAGTTTTTGAAATTCCAGTTGATACACTAAAGGCAGCTTCGGAGAAAATGCAGAGGGAAAACCCGGATCTTTACAATTCACTGTGTCTTTCCCGAGATCTGGCATTGGATTTTGCAAAAAAGCAGAGGGAATCATTCAACGATTTTGAGACAGAGCTCAGGCCCGGACTCTTTACAGGACAAAAGAACATTCCAGTTGAAAAAGCAGGCATATATGTTCCCGCAGGACGTTTTCCGCTTGTAAGCTCTGTAGTGATGACAATAACCCCGGCTGTAGCGGCTGGTGTAGACGAGATAATCCTTTGCACTCCTCCAAGAGTACACCCGGATGACAGGGCACGTGCAGAAAAAGAAGGCCTTGGCAAATTCGGTGCGGCTTTCAGGGGTGGGCTTCCCTATGCGGATGAAAACATCATGGCGGCGGCATACCTTTGCGGCGTAAACCGTGTTTTTGCATGCGGTGGAAGTCAGGCGATTGCGGCCATGGCATTTGGAACTGAATCGATTCCTAAAGTTGACGTTGTTGCAGGCCCTGGAAACAAATATGTGGCAGAGGCAAAGAAACTTGTATACGGAACAGTCGGCATAGACATGATTGCAGGTCCCACAGAGGTTTTCATCATTGCAGACTCAAGTGCAGATCCTGTCTGGGTGGCGGCAGACCTTCTTGCCCAGGCAGAGCACGATATTGTTGCCCAGCCGATTCTTGCAACAGACGACAGGGAGCTGGCAGAAAAAGTCTCAAAGGAAATAGAGCGTCAGATTGAAAGCCTTCCTACAAAAGAGACAGCCAGAAAGAGCATAGACACTTACGGCCTCATCATCATCACAGAGGACCTTGAGGATGCAGTTGAGATAGCAAACAGACGTGCCCCGGAACACCTTGAGCTTGCAATGGAAGCCGGTGCGCAAAGAGACAAGATCCAGAACATGGCACGTGATTTCGGTTCCCTGTTCGTCGGTCACGGTACGGCAGAGGTATTCGGAGACTATGCGGCAGGATTGAACCACACATTGCCGACATCAGGAAGTGCAAGATTCACAGGCGGCCTTTCGGTCAGGATGTTCCTTAAAACGGTTACAACGCTCAGGGTAAAAGAGGGCGAGAAGGGAGTCAGGGATTCAGCAGTGGCGGCAGGTTTCCTTGGTGATGCAGAGGGTCTTGCAGGACATGCCAGGGCAGCACGCTTACGTCTTGGACAGGGAGTTTGATAAGATGAAGATATATAAGCTTGGCGAGGAAGTTCTCCGCGAGAAATGCGTGGATGTAAAGCCGGAAGAGATAAACGATGAATTCAGGGCGACACTCAACGAGATGTTTGAGACAATGACATCTGCAAACGGTGTTGGTCTTGCGGCTCCTCAGGTTGGAATTGCAAAAAGGTTTTTCGTGATTATTGCAGATGACGATATACGCCGTGTGTTCATAAATCCGGTGATAACAAAGACATCCAATGACCTTGTTGACTATGAGGAGGGATGCCTTTCAATTCCTGGATTCTACGAGAACATAAAGCGTCCGTCAAAAATATCCGTAAGCGCCGTCAACGAACAGGGAAAACAGTTTGTGATTGACGAGGCAGACGGTCTTCTGGCACGTGTAATCCAGCATGAGAACGACCATCTGGACGGAATCCTCTATATTGACAGGGGAGACCAGAAATTCAAGGAATCCACAGAGGAGCAGTTCAAGAAAAGAGCTGAGCGTGCCGCAAAAAAAGCACTTGAAAAAGAACGCAAGCAGGCTTCGATTGCAGCAAAACTTGCCGCTAAAAAAGCAAAGAAGGAACAATCGTAAAAATGCTAAGGGTTTTATACGCAGGAAGTCCAGCCGCATCCTCACGTTCGCTAGAATTAATCCTCAAGGACAGCTACATGTCCGCTTCCATACCGGAGGAACACTACAAGATTGTCGGAGTCCTTACAAATCCACCTTCAACTCAGGGACGGCACAGGGACCTTATTCCAACAGAAGTAGCACATTACGCACAAATCTGGAACGAGGCACGCGATGAAGGTATCGTCATACTCAGCCCGGAACACCTCAAGCAGGAGGCACGCGAGCAGATTGCGGCACTCCACCCGGATATCTTTGTATGCTTTGCTTACGGTCATATTCTGGGGCCAAAGTTTTTCTCCCTGTTCAAATACGGCGGAATCAACCTTCACCCTTCGATTTTACCCAAATACCGCGGGGCAACACCAGTAAACCAGGCAATACTCAACGGTGACAGCGAAACCGGAATATGCATTCAGAAAATGGCACTTGGAATTGACGAGGGCGATATCCTGAGCATGCAGCGCTGGACATTGACAGGAACCGAGACCGCAGAATCACTCTTAAAGGAAGTGGCACTGCACGGAGCAATATCCATCACAACGATTTTACGCTATATCGCAAAACACCACGAGCTACCGGTTTCCTATCCACAGAGGGGAGAGGCATCTTACTGCTCAATCATCAAGAAAGAGGACGGAAAGATTAACTGGAATGACAGCGCGGAAAAAATCGATGCTCAGATCAGGGCATACACGCCATGGCCCGGATGCTTTACGAGCTGCAACGGTCAGATGCTAAAGATAATCAAGGCACGTGATGCGGCAAAAATAGCACTCCAAGACAACTCAATTCCCAAAAACACGGTGGCAGTTCCGGGAACGGTTCTCTCGTACAACAAGCAGAGGGGTATTTTGATTCAGACAGGCGACGGTGTATTGATTGCAACAGAATTACAGTGGCAGGCAAAGAAAGCCATGGACTATAAATCATTCATGAACGGTGCCAGAAATTTTATAGGCTGTGTTCTTGAATGAAAACCTTTAATATGGTAGGATTTTTACTATGAAGAATGAAATAATCGAAGCGAAGAAGACTTCAAAGGAAGTTGCTAAAGTTCCAAAAGAGAAAAAGCCCAAGAAAAAGTTCCGTCTTGGCGGTGCCTTTAAGGATCAGATTGCACAGATGGGTAAAGGCGGATGGGTTTTATTCTTTACGATGTTCCTGTCGTTTTTTATCATGGTGGCAGCATGTCTGGCTGTGTTCTTTACCTCAGTACAGGGAGAGGAAAAGGTCAAGGTTCCTGATGTACTCGGAAAATCCCTTGTGGCAGCCCAGCTTGAGCTTCAGGCAAAGGAACTTTATCCAAAGCTTCTCCTTAAATATTCAGAGATTCCAGGCACAGAAGGCATGGTCATAGACATGGATCCGGGTCCTGGCTCAATCACAAAGGCATACCACCGCGTAACTCTTACAGTAAGCCGTGGCGTTCAGACAGAGAAGATGCCTGATTATGTAGGAAAAGATGCAGATGATGCACAGGTTAAGCTTAACACAGAGTTTGCAGGATCATCTGTCGTGACCGTTGCACCTATCGTATATCAGAAAAGCGACAAGCCGGCGGGAACCATCCTTACACAGTCACCAAAGGCAAACACATCATTGGATGACCCGGTTACAGTACATTTTGTCGTATCAAGCGGAGACATTCAGGCTAAGACAACAGTACCTGACTTACAGGGAAAGAGCCTTCCGCAGGTTCTTACCCAGATAGAAAAGTCCCCACTCGTATTTGAATTTACTGCACATACCGCAGGAGAAGGAGACATACCTGGAACTGTCTCGTCACAGAGCATCACACAGGGTGAAGTTGATGAATTCACTCATGTTCAGATTGACATGGCATTCCCTGCCCCCACAGAAGAGGACACCAGCGTATACGGCATATTCTCATATACTCTGAATGAATATCCGTATCCTGTTCCAGTCCGTGTTGAGGCAAGCGATAACGAGGGCAACATCACCAAGCTCGCTGACTTCATGCATCCTGGAAAAGAGTTCACGATTCCATACAACGTAAAGAAGAACAGCGTAATCACACTGTACGTCATGGGTGAATCCACCGCACGTCATACGGTCCAGTAATCAAAATACTTGCAAGCAAGTTTTTTGATTTTTAAAGTTTTGCCTTGCTCGCGTCGCAAGTTGCCACTTGCTCTTAAAGTTTTGCCTTGCTCGCGAAGGCTCGCATTTTTCCCTTTTGGAAAAAACGGCAAAACTTTATCATATTTGATATCAATTACTTTTCAATTACATTGCCGTCTTCTGTTGCTATAAAGACAGTGGGCGGTAATTTTGTAAAGAAGCCACATTCAACTACACCTGTAATCTTGTCTATTGCTTCCTCCATGAATGCGGCGTCAACGCTCTTTTCCCATACACAGTCAAGAATCATGTTGCCGTTGTCTGTGATGACGGGACCTGCTTTTCTTACTCCATTCCTCAGAGTACATTTTGCTCCAAGCTTTTCAAGTGCAAGTGTAACTGGAACCCTTGCCTCTGCGATGATTTCAACAGGGAGCGGGAATTTTGTTCCGTGAGTCTGAACTGCCTTTGAGCTGTCGGCGACAATTACAAATGCAGATGAATTGTAGGCTACAATCTTTTCCCTTAACAATGCAGCCCCACCGCCCTTTATCAGGGTCTTGTCCGGACCAATCTCATCAGCACCGTCTATCGTAAGGTCAAGGTGGCCTCCTATGCAGCGGTCGTTGAGCGTGTAAACTGGAACACCGTTGTCCTGTAATGCAACCGCAGTCTGAAAGCTTGTTGCCACAGCCTTTATATCCTTTAATGTTCCGTCTGCAATCCTCTCGCACAGCCTTTTTACAGCAGGCATGGCAGTGGAGCCGGTTCCCAGACCGATCTTCATCCCGCTGAAAATCCTCCCCTGCTCAATCAGTGTGTCAATTGCCTTTGTTGCAGCAAGAACCTTCTGTTCATCCTTAGAAACCATAATTATATTCTCCTCTAATCCTTTTTCAAGATTGCCGTGTATAGCACGGCAATGACAGGCTTTTATAGAGCCTAATATTCAACTCCAGTGAACAGCTTGAACTGCTCATATCCCTGATAACGAAGCATGTCATATCCGTTGCTTACCTTGCACCCAGCCTTAGCCGCACGTGCCATTATCGGTGTAACGGCAGGAACATACACCAGATCAAACAGCATTTCCTTTCCGGTAAAATCATAGAAATAAAGCGGGTCATTCTCTGCATTGGAACTTGCATCGCTGTTCATTCCGACCGATGTAGTCTGAATTATTACGTCGCTGTATTTTTTTATCATGTCCAGTGACTCCGAGGAAAGAATGGCATGCTTGAATCCATAAATCTCGGCAAGCTCCTGTGCCTTTTTTATCGTACGGTTAAAGACACAGGCATCACCCTTAAGGTTCTTTACGACATAGGCAACCGCACGTGATGCACCACCCGCTCCTATAATCGCAACTTTTTTATGTGCAAGATTTTTCCTGCCAATAAATTCCAGAAGTGATTTTGAGAAACCTATGACATCGGTGTTATACGCACGCCATTTTCCGTCCTTATCCTTTACGACAGTGTTGGCGGCTCCGACATCAAGCGCTGTTTTTTCTACTATATCAACATTATCCAGCACGGCTTCTTTGTGGGGAATTGTTACAGAAAGCCCCTTTACACCTGCAACCTCTGCAAATTCCATCACATCCTTGAATGACTCAGAGCGGACAGGAACATAAACTGCATCAAGGCCATGTTTCTCATATCCTGCATTATGAAGCTCTGGGCTGGCAGTTTTCTTTAGCGGCCATCCGGTGATTCCATAAAGGGAAGTCTCGGCATTCAATTTATGAAAGCGGAAGCAGCTGTTCAACACCACAGGATCAAGATGACCGATGTCCTTTAGGTTCGCATTTGTTTCTGGCGGAGAACAATATGTAAGATAATTCTTTAGCTTGGCACTCAATATGCGTGTCGGAGAACCAAGCGGTCCCATTGCAATGACTATGTGGTTTGAATCTTTTAGCTTTGCAGTCTCGTCAAAAGCAAGCTTTACATCATCAAGGCTGTGGGGCATAAAGGCGATTTTAGGAATCTCGAATTCAGAGGCCCTTAGGCGTTCAAGACGCTGTGCTATGTTTGCAATAGGATTCTTCATGTCGTGGATGCTGCGGATAATCCTGAGCCCGTAAGCCGTTGCCGCATCCTGAAGGCTTGATACGTGATAGTCTTCTTCAAAATCAACATAGGCGAAATTCTTTGATTTATCCTGATCGATAAAAGAAAGTGCCTTGGCAAAGAGAACTGAGCGGGTTGCCTCCCCTTCTAGAAACTGACCGCCATCCACATTGCGCCTTATTGTAAGAATGCATGGAAAAGCCGCCATCGCAGGAAATTTCCTGATCTCAAGGCGCTCATCATCAGTAAGGAAATCAGCCCTTAGCTCTGCCACGTCAATATAGTTTCTGTATTTCTCAAGAATTTCAATATCTTCCTTAAGAGTCTTTCCAGTTAAAGTCAAACAGATTAATGGTTGTGCCATGTCTGTATTGTATCATAACTCTAGAGGGATATTCAATATTCCAGTTTTTCGCGGATTTTCAAAAGCATTTTCTTCTGAAAATCTAGCAAAAAAAAGGCTCCCTAAAGTTTTTATTCAATTAGATGTTTTCCCAATCGAAGAATTTCTTGTTTTTATTTTTTTCATTCTTTCCCTACGCTTTTCATCTGCTTCTCTTTCTTCTGGCGGATAAATCCTATCCCTCTCATCAGCCAGCTCGTATAAATACTCAACGATTTCTTTAATAACAGATTGTTTTGGATCCCATCTTTCTACGCACCAGTATTTGCCATCTATATTCACTTCGATTATTTCACTGTATCCATCCCGTCCATTTGAACTTATTAATGGTTCTTGGTTATAGAAATCACATTTATTGATGAGATTAATAATCTGTTCAATAGTTTCTTTTGAAACAACAGCCTTCTTATGAAAATCCAATTTTCTATTTTCGAATCTATCTTTATATGATTCCATCCAAAAATCTAAATATTGATCCTCTTCATTCCATTCAATTCTTATTGCATAGACAGGGAGTGAATTGGTTATAAGTTGAACAGAATTCTTTTGCAATTGATTTGTCAGCGGTTTTATCCCAAGCAAATCATATTCTTCTTGCCATCTTTCTACTAAACAACTGCTATTATTGTTTGAAAAATTATCTGTTTCCAGTTCTTGAGCAAAGATTATAACATTTAAAAACAATAAAATGACTGTTAAAAGTTTCTTTTTCATAAAGCCTCCATAAATAATTAATACATAAAAAGTTCCTCGCCTTTTTTTTGAAGAGGATAAACTTGATGGAGCTAAGCATCTTCATATAGAAAAAACATATAGGAGATACTGTTGAGGCAACTGGAAAGGGTCATTCATTATCATACAACCATAGTAAATCCTTCGCCTTTTTGTTTGTTTTTGCCAATTTTTTTAGTTTTTCATAATAAAACTCTGTTTTATAGTCAGTCATGA